>JALYNX010000253.1 GCA_030772935.1 Actinomycetota bacterium
GTCTTGGACGGGATGCAATCCCAGAGGTGAGCCGCCCCGCCGATGATGTCCTTTTCAACCAGGGTCACCCTGGCGCCCTTGGAGGCGGCAGTGGTGGCGGCTTGGGTTCCGGCGGGACCACCCCCAATGATCAAGAGGTGGGTTCTGTTGTCAGCCAATCGATTCGTGCCGGACGGTACCCGCCGTCGATATTGCCGGCCGAATCAACCGGGACGATGGCTGCCAAATACATTGCGCAACCGTTCCGAGACTTCGCCCAGCGTGGCGCCCGAGGCCAATGCCACCTTCATCGCCGGAAGGAGGTTGGAGTCCCCTCTGGCCTTGTCCTCGAGCTCGTCGAGGGAGGCATTGGTTGCATGAGAGTCGCGGCTCGACCTCCATTGGGCGAGACGCTTTCTCTGGCCATCCTCCAGTGAGGGGTCGGTCTCAAGCACCGGCACCTCCCCGACCGCCGACTCCTGAAAACGGTTTACCCCGACCACTGTCGAGCTTCCGTCGGACTGACGTCTCGCTTCCCGGTAGGCCGAGTCCTCGATTTGGGCCTGCATCCAGCCATCCTCGATGGCCGCAACCGCCCCTCCGAGCTGTTCAACGCGGTCAATCAGCTCCTCCGCCTTCGCCTGGAGCTGATCGGTGAGAGACTCGACGAAATAGGAGCCTGCGAGTGGGTCGACCGTGTCGGCCACCCCGGTTTCGTAGGCGATCACCTGCTGGGTTCTCAATGCGAGCAGGGCCGATTCGTCCGTCGGAAGCCCCAGCGCCTCGTCATACGAGTTGGTGTGCAACGACTGGGTGCCGCCCAACACCGAGGACAGTGCCTGCAGCGTGGTCCGGACCACATTGTTCAACGGCTGCTGTGCGGTGAGCGTGGAGCCGGCGGTCTGGGTGTGGAAGCGCATGGCCCAACTACGGGGGTCCGCAGCGCCCACGACCTCTCTCATGAGCCGGGCCCAGATGCGGCGCGCCGCCCGATACTTGGCAACCTCTTCGAAGAAGTTGCTGTGCCCGTTCCAGAAGAATGAGAGCCTCGGCGCGAACTCATCAACGTCGAGGCCAACGTCCATCGCGGCCTTCACATAGGCAAGCCCGTTGGCAATGGTGAAGGCCAGTTCCTGTGCCGCGGTGGCCCCCGCCTCTCGGATGTGATAGCCACTGATGGAAATGGTGTTCCATTCGGGCATCTCTGACTGTGCATATTCGAACACGTTGGTCACGAGTCGCATCGAGGGTCGGGGCGGGTAGATATAGGTGCCCCGGGCCACGTATTCCTTGAGGATGTCGTTCTGGATCGTTCCCCGCAGTGTTCCGGAAGCAACCCCCTGCTCCTCGGCAACCAACTGATAGAGAAGGAGGAGGATCGGGGCAGTAGCATTGATCGTCATCGAGGTGGACACGCTGTCCAGGGGGATCTCCTCGAAGAGCCGTCGCATGTCGTCGAGGGTGTCGATCGCCACCCCCACCTTGCCCACCTCACCAGCAGACAGTGCGTGATCGGAGTCCAGCCCCATCTGGGTGGGCAGGTCGAAGGCGACGCTCAGCCCGGTCTGGCCCGCGTCGAGAAGGTCTCGAAACCTCCTGTTGGTCTGCTCCGCAGTGCCGAATCCTGCGTATTGGCGCATGGTCCAGAGCCGTCCCCGATACATGGTGGGATGCGGGCCGCGGGTGAAGGGGTATCCACCCGGAGCCCCGATTCTCTCGGGATCGGCCGGTTGGTCGTACACCACGTCGACATCGATGTCGCTGGTGGTGCTCCGGCTTTCATCCATGGTCGGGGTATCCTGACATCTCCCAAGGATCGTAGGTCGGGAACTCTCGCGAGGTTCGAGACGTCAAGCCCCCCATATGGCCAGGAAAGCTCTCATACATCAGATCGAGGCGCGAGAGCGTAGGGGCCGATGGTTCGGCGCCCTCGCGACCTTGCTCTCAATGTCCCTTCTCCTCTCGGGTTGGGTCGGGCTTTTTGCGTTCCTGGGCTCCAACTCCGCGTACGGGACCTTTGAGGGCGTCAAAGACGAGTGGGTGCCCGACACCCGTTCGATGGAGCTCACCCTCCCCGACTTGAGCCGGGTGAGCCGGATCTACGCCTCATCGGGAGAAGTGCTCGCTGAACTGCACGACGGGCGCAACTCCGAGCCGGTTCCATACGACCAGGTACCCCAGATCCTCGTCTATGCCATCCTCGCCGCCGAGGATTCCGAGTTCTTCGAGCACGAAGGTGTCGACTTCTCGGCAATCGTCTCCGCCGCGATCGACAACTTCATCTACGACACCACCCGGGGCGGCTCCACGATCACCCAGCAGGTGGTCAAGAACGCATTCGTCGGTTCCGAGGTCACCATCCGGCGCAAGGTCAACGAGGCTTTCGTTTCTGCAGAGGTCGAGCGGCGATTCCCGAAAGAGCGGATCCTCGAGTACTACATGAACTCGGTCTACTTCGGAGCCGGGGCCTACGGAGTGAAGACTGCAGCCGAGGAGTTCTTCGGCAAGGAATTGAACCAACTCGAGATCCACGAGGCGGCAGCTCTCGCGGTTCTGGTTCGCAACCCCTCCTTATACAACCCACGGCGCCGGCCCGAGATCACGCTGGAGCGACGTGACGACGTGATCCGCCAGATGGAAGAGGAGGGCTGGCTCACCAAGACCCAGGCAGACCTGGCAGTAATCCAGCCGCTCGGAGTCATCGAAGCCCCGCTGCGGCGAGGCGAGGCCGAACATGTCGTTGCCGAAGTCAAGCGCCAGCTTCTCAACGACGAGGAATTCGCCTTCCTCGGCGACACTCCCGAGGAGCGCACGAAGGCCTTATTCGGCTGTCCCGCCGACGATGTTGCCTGTGAAGGGGGCGGCGGCCTCAACGTTTTCACCGAGATCGATCTCGAACTGCAGAAGAAAGCGAACGAGATCCTCGCCGCCTGGTTGCCGCTCCCCCCATACGAGCAGAACGTGGCTGCGTGTCGTGAAATCCTCCCCAATGAGAGCGACGAGTTCCTGGCGACATACGCCGAAGTCCACTCCTGTGTCCCGACCGGCGCCATGACCATGGTCGACAACCACACCGGCGCAGTGAAAGTGATGGCTTCCGGTCTCCCGTTCGAGTTCTCCCAGTTCGACCTCGCGGTACAGGGGCGGCGCAATCCGGGCTCCTCGTTCAAGCCCTTTGGGTTGGTGGCGGCGTTGGAACAGGGATACACCCTCGGGCACACCTGGAGCGGCAAGAGCCCGGTCGAGATCGAATGCCCGTTCCCATGTGCCCCGAACGGGTCCAACATCTGGACCGTCCACAACGCCGGGGCCTCCTTCGGAATCATCACTCTCGAACAGGCCACCTACAACTCGGTGAACGCGGTTTACGCCCAACTCTCTCTAGAGGTAGGCCCGGAGAAGGTCGTCGATGTGGCGCGGCGGATGGGAGTCGACGAGTCGGCTTTGGACCCGGTCCTTTCGATCGTGCTTGGAAGTTCGGCGGTCAGCACTCTCGAGATGGCCAATGCCTATTCCAACTTCGCCACCAATGGTCTCCACGCAAATGACTACATCATCTCCAGGATCGTCGACAGCTCCGGCGAGGTCATCTACGAACACGAGATGGAACAGACACAGGTTGCGGATCCAGCGATCTTCGCCGCGGCCCGCCGAGCGTTGTCCAAGGTTCCCACGAGCGCTGGAACCGCGCCCCGCGCCAATATCGAGCGTCCCCAGGGAGGAAAGACCGGAACCCATCAGACCAACTACGACGCCTGGTATGTCGGTTACACGCCCGAGTACAGCACCGCGGTCTGGGTCGGGTACGAAGC
>JALYNX010000254.1 GCA_030772935.1 Actinomycetota bacterium
CTGCTCGGTCGAGGGGGGTGCATCAACGGCCTCGGTGGTCGCGTCCGCAGCGGTCTCCTCGGTCGAGGGGGGTGCATCGTCGCCATCGACGTCTGGCACCACCATCTCACCTGCAGGCACTTCGGACTCCTCGCGGGCCGACTCGTACTCCACCTGCGCCTCGGCGGCGGTCGGGCGGCGTCCGCCCCCGGCCTCGATGATGGGCCGGCCGCCTTCCTTTTTGCCGCCGCCGGCCTCGATCAAACGCTTACCGCCACCGGCCTCGATCAGTCTCGGCCTGCTGTCCGAACCAGCGGCTTCTTCAGCCCGTGACTTGATGCTCTTGCGGGTGCGGCGAGCCGGCCCACCAACGGCCAGATCGGCCTCGGCCGCGATCCTGTCGCCGGAGACCTGGCCTCGCGAGACGACCTCGCCCCGATAGACCCAGACCTTGACGCCGATGGTCCCGACAGTGGTGTGGGCGGTTGCGGTGCCGTAGTCGATGTCGGCCCGGAAGGTATGCAGCGGGACACGGCCCTCGCGATACCACTCACGACGACCCATCTCGGCGCCACCCAAACGGCCCTTGCACTCGACGCGAACTCCCTCCGCCCCGGCCTTGAGGGCTGAGGCTATGGCGCGCTTCATGGCACGACGGAACGCGATCCGGTTCTCGATCTGGTCGGCGATACCCCGTGCGAGCAACGCGGCGTCGAGATCGGGGTCCTTCACCTCGTTGATGTTCAGCTTGACTGGGCGGTCGGCCATGGCTTCCAGGGCGCCGCGAAGCCGCTCGGCCTCGGCACCCTTTCGCCCGATGACCACACCTGGTCGTGCGGTGTGGATATCGACGATGAGCCGGTCACGGGTTCGCTCGATGTCGATCCGCGACACCGCTCCCCTGAGCAGCTCGTCCGTCAGGTACTTGCGAATTCTCCAGTCCTCGTTGACAAAGGCGACGTACTCCTTGTTCGAGAACCATTTCGACTTCCAGTCAGTGGAAACACCTAGCCGGAACGAATAGGGGTGAACCTTCTGACCCATCAGTTCACCTCCTCATTCCTGTCCGACACCACGATTGTGATGTGGCTGGTTCGCTTTCTGATACGGGCAGCGCGGCCCCGGGCTCGGGGGCGAAATCGTTTCAGGGTGGGGCCCTCGTCGGCGTAGGCCTCGGCGACCATCAGGTCCTCGGAATCGAGAGCGTGGTTGTGCTCTGCGTTGGCCACCGCGGAGCGAAGCACCTTGGCGACCGGCTCCGTGGCGCCGCGCGGAGTCAGACGCAGGACGTTCTCGGCTTCGATCACGGGGAGCCCGCGGACCAGGTCGAGGACCTGTCGCACCTTGTATGGCGACTGCCGGATGTATTTGGCTTGTGCCCTGACCTTCATCGTTTTCTCGCTGACTTGTCTGCATGGCCGCGGAAGGTGCGGGTGGGAGCGAACTCGCCGAGTTTGTGCCCGACCATCGACTCCGTGACGTAGACGGGCACGTGCTTGCGCCCGTCGTGAACGGCAATGGTGTGCCCGATCATCTCGGGGATGATGGTGGAGCGACGTGACCAGGTCCTGATCACACGCTTGCCACCCGATCGGTTGAGGTCGTCGACCTTGGCCGCGAGATGGTCGTCGACAAAGGGGCCCTTCTTGAGACTGCGAGCCACGGTTACCTCCGACCCTTCTTCGCACGACGACGCACGATGTACTTGCTGGATGCCTTCTTCTTGCTCCGGGTGCGGCCCTCCGACTGCCCCCAGGGGCTCACCGGGTGACGACCACCAGAGGACTTGCCCTCACCACCACCAAGGGGATGATCGACCGGGTTCATGGCCACACCTCTGGTCTGGGGGCGAACCCCTTTCCACCGGTTACGGCCGGCCTTGCCCAGTTTGATGAGCTCGGCCTCGGTGTTGCCTACCTGGCCGACGGTGGCCCGACTGTCGAGAGGGACCTGGCGCATCTCGCCTGAGGGAAGGCGCAGAAGGGCCAAGTCATTCTCTTTCGACATGAGTTGGACCGCCGTTCCCGCCGACCTGCCCAGCTTGGCGCCCCCACCGGGTCGCATCTCGATGGCATGGACGATTGTTCCCGCAGGGATGTTGCGAAGCGGCAGAGCATTTCCGGGGCGAATCTCTGCCTTGGAACCGGACTCGAGCCGGTCATCCACATTGACCCCCACCGGGGCGAGGATGTAGCGCTTCTCCCCGTCGGCATAGTTGAGGAGGGCGATGCGGGCATTGCGATTCGGGTCGTACTCGATGGTCGCCACACGAGCGGGGATGCCGTCCTTGTCCCGACGGAAGTCGATGACCCGGTAGCGCTGCTTGTGCCCACCGCCACGATGACGAGAGGTGACACGACCGTAGGTGTTGCGCCCACCGGTCTTGCTCTTCTTGACGATCAACGACTTCTCCGGGGTGTCGGTCGTGATCTCCGAGAAATCGGAGACTGTCTGGAACCTGCGGCCCGGGGAGGTCGGTTTGCGTTTCTTGATTGCCATCAGACGACCTCGCTGCGCTCGGTCGGGTCACAGGTCCCAGGTCTCAGGTCCCAAGCTTCTGACTTGCGACCGACGACTTCTGGCTTGTGACTTAAGACTTGAGACTTGAGACTCATCATCAGACTCCGAACAGATCGATCGAATTGCCGGGGGCGAGTGTCACCACAGCGCGTTTGGTGTCCTTGCGTTTGCCCATCTTCCAACCCTGCCGCTTCTGCTTGCCCTTGCGGTTCATGGTGTTGACCCGAAGCACCCGAACCCCGAAGACCTGCTCCACGGCGGATTTGATCTCGCTCTTGTTGGAGCGGGGGTCGACCATGAAGGTGTAGGTGTTGTTCTTCTCGATGAGGTCATAGGACTTCTCGGAGACGACGGGGGCGAGGATCACGTCACGTAGGTCTTTCATCCCGCCTCACCTCCTTGTTCCTCCTCCTTGACCACGTCGCCCTCCCTGACGAAGTCGCTTTCGCTGACCTCGTATGAGCTGGCACGGCCTACCGAGCCCACGGTGTGGGTGGTGAAAACCACTTGATCGGCCCAAAGCACGTCATATGGGGTGAGATGACCGGGCTCGGCAAGGATGACGTCCGGGAGGTTGCGGAAGGAACGACCGGCGACACCGTCTAGCTGGCTGAGGACCACCAAGGCCTTGCCCCCGGCACCTATGGCCTTGAGCAGAGACACCGCCTGCTTGGTCTTAGGTGCGGCCCAGTCGAAGTCGTCGATCACCTTGACCGCGTCCTCGGAGGCGCGGGCAGAGAGTGCACTACGCAGCGCGAGCCGCTTCATCTTCTTCGGCGTCCGCTGGCTGTAGTCGCGGGGCTTCGGACCGTGGGCAACCCCACCGCCGACCCAGTGCGGTGCCCGAATCGACCCCTGACGGGACCGCCCCAACCCTTTCTGACGCCAGGGCTTGCGCCCGCCACCACGCACTTCACCACGAGTCTTGGTGGATGCGGTTCCAGTCCGGGCGCCGGCCAGCTGGGCCGTGATCACCTGATGGAGAACTGCGAGATTGGGCTCGATCCCAAAGATCTCCGCGTCGAGCTTGACCTCGCCTTTGGCCGTCCCATCGGCGGAGAACAACGGGGCCA
>JALYNX010000255.1 GCA_030772935.1 Actinomycetota bacterium
GCCCTGCATACTCCACCGAACGATGACGAGGTCGAGGGAGCAATGACCCTGTTGAGGACACGCGCCGTGGCCAAGAGCTTCGGGAGCGTGGTCGCGCTACGTTCGGTGGACCTTGCGGTCGAACCGGGGGAGATCCACGCCCTGCTGGGTGCCAATGGCGCCGGCAAGAGCACCCTGGTCAAGATCCTATCCGGGGTCCACTCTGCCGACTCCGGCGTGGTCGAGGTCAATGGCTCGCCGGTCGACCTCGTCGACCCGACGGCAGCCATGGGTGCCGGTCTGGCCACGGTGTTCCAGGATCCGGCTCTGATCCCGGATCTCACGGTTCGACAGAACCTCCAGTTGACCCGGATCAACGAAACGTCGGTCCGGACCTGGCTGGACCGGATGGGCGTTTCGAACGTCGATCCCGACTCCCTGATTCGGGAGCTACCGCTCCCTTTGTTGCGTCTGCTCGACCTGGCACGAGCCCTTGCCAACGAGCCATCGCTTCTGATGTTGGACGAGATCACCGCCGCTCTTCCCGTCGACCAGGCCGAGCATGTGTTCCGGGTGATGGAGGACTGGAAGGCCCGCGGCAAGTCGGTCCTGTTCATCACCCATCGGCTTGGCGAGGTATTCAGAATGTGTGATCGCGCCACAGTCCTCCGTGATGGTCGCCAGGTGGCCTCGGTAGTACCGCGCGAGGTCGGGGCGTCGGGGCTTGTGGAGGCGATGCTCGGCGAGGTCGCCCAGGCCACACCTGTCGAGTCGACCAATGCGGCGAGCCTTGGCGAGCGTCCAGTCGTCCTCGAAGCCCGAGACCTGCGCTCGGGCGACAAGCTGAACGGGGTCTCCTTCCAATTGCACGCCGGCGAGGTGCTCGGCTTGGCCGCCCTTGAAGGCCAGGGTCAGGATCGGCTTTTTGAAGTCCTGGCGGGTGATCGTCGCCCCGACGCCGGAGCGATCATTGTCAACGGCGAGCCGTTGCAGGCTCGGTCCCCATACGACGCCGTCATCAAAGGCGTAGTCCTGGTCCCGTCGGACCGTTTGCTAGCCCTGCTTCCCAAGCGCTCCGTTCGTGAAAACCTCGGGCTTCCCCTCTACAACACGTTCCGCAGATGGTTCTCGTTGGCTAGCGACGAGACACATCGCGTTGACGATGCGGTGCACCGACTCTCGATCGACACCCG
Organism: Actinomycetota bacterium; assembly: GCA_030772935.1. Classification (GTDB taxonomy): domain Bacteria; phylum Actinomycetota; class Acidimicrobiia; order Spongiisociales; family ZC4RG35; genus JALYNX01. The sequence goes on from JALYNX010000255.1 coordinate 1,173, forward strand.
GGCCGCCCGTCAAGCGGGGCGCCTCTCGGGAGGAAACCAGCAGAAAGTCGTTGTTGGCCGCTGGCTGGCCGCAGGGTTCAGGGTCCTTCTCTGCTTCGACCCAACTCGGGGCATAGATGTGAAGACCAAAGCGCAGATCTACGAGCTACTTCGGGAGCTTGCCGCCGATGGAGCCGCGATTCTTCTCTACACCAGCGAGCTCGCCGAGATACCCCTGGTGTGTGATCGGGTCCAGGTCCTATACCGGGGAGCCGTCGTCCACGAGCAGGCCGCAGTGAGCGCAAATGAGGAGTCATTGCTGACTGCGGCACATGGCATCTCGGCCAAGGATGTCGCATGACGGCCGGCACTGTCGAGCGAGCCGAGACTCGAGTCTGGCCGACGTGGCTGCGTCGTCAGGGTTGGACGTTCGGAGTTTGGCTGCTCCTCCTATTGATGATGGGTTGGTACGCGACCCTCATCCCCAAGTTCGGCGGTTTCCAGGTTGCCTCGATCGCCAAGAACAGCCTTCCGCTGGTGTTTCTGGCTGTGGGACAGGCGATCGTCGTTATTGCCGGTGGCATCGACCTCTCGGTCGGGGCGATGATGGTGCTCGCCAATTCCATCGCGGCCCGGTTGATGTTCGAGCAGCCATTTGTCGTCACGGTGACAGTGGCGCTGCTCGTGATCATCATCGGAGCGTTGATCAACAGTGTCGTGGGGTGGATCATCACGGTGTCCCGGGTCCCCGACATCGTCGTCACCTTGGCGACGAGCTTCATCCTCGCCGGAGTCGCCCTTCTCGTCCTCCCCTCTCCCGGTGGGGGAACCAGCGAGGGCTTCAGGGCCATATTCACTGGGTCTGGTTCCGGAAGTGGCTCCAACTTCTGGCCCGCTCTGGTGGCGATTGCGATTCCGGTGGCCCTGGCTGCCTGGTGGATGAAAGGCACCCGTACCGGGCTCTCCCTGTACGCCACCGGCTCGAGCCCAACGGCCGCCTATCTATCCGGGGTCCGGGTGGCCAAGGCCAAGATCATCTCGTATGCCGCGGGCGGGGGGTTTGCTGCCCTCGCCGGCCTGTCCGCCCTCGCCATCACCGGCTCCGGGGAGTCACGGATCGCGACAGGCGGCATCTTCACCCTGCGCTCGGTGGCGGCGATCGTGCTCGGCGGCGTGGCCCTCACCGGTGGGATCGGCTCGGTGGTCGGGGCCGCGGCTGCGGGGATCATCCTCTTCACCCTCTCCCCGATTCTCAGCGCCATGGGCATTGACCCCAATACGGCCCAGGTGGTCCAAGGATTGCTGATCGTGGTGGTGATGATGGTCGCCGGGATCCTCGAATTGAGAAGACAGCGGGCCGGATGATCACGCAAGCGGTCCCGATCGACGCCGAGCTCCCGCCCCGAGGGTCCTGGAGGTCGAGGTTCGCCGAGCAACCGCTTTGGGTGCTTGCGGGAGTGCTTGTTGTGCTGATCTTGATCACTGGCGTCATCGAGCCCCGCTACCTGAGCCCGAATGGCCTTCGCAACACTGTCCTGCTCGCGGCTCCTCTAGGCATACTGGCCGCCGCCCAGACGATCCTCATGCTCACCGGGGGCATCGACCTCTCGGTGGGGATGGTGGCAACGGCTGCCGCCTACGTTGCAGGGAACCAGTCGCCCCAGGGGGCCGGGATCGCCATAGTCCTCGGCCTTGCTGTCGGTGTGTTGGCCGGGGCGATCAACGGCGTGGGAGTCGGGTTGTTCCGGGTCAACCCCTTGATCATGACGTTGGCCATGTCGGCGATCCTCCTCGGCCTTTTCACCGCCCTCTCATTCACTGTTCTCCAGGGCTCCACAAGCGTCGCTCCATTCATCAAGAAGCTCGGTGGCGGATCGTTCCTCAACAACTTGATCCCGTACAACGCGGTGGTCTGGGCAGGGGTGTCGGTGGTGGTCATCTTGGGGTTGCGACGCACCGGCCTCGGTCGCCTCCTCTACGCGGTGGGGGACAACCCGGTGGCGGTTCGTCTGGCCGGCGTGCGAATCTGGCAAGTGCAGGTCGCGGCCTACACCATCTCGGGGCTGCTGGCCGCTCTCGCCGGGATCCTCCTCGCCGGGAGGACCGGGGCGGTCGACCTGCAATTGGCGGTGAGCTTTCTCCTGCCCTCAGTGGCGGCTGCCGTAATCGGTGGGACCTCGATATTCGGTGGCGTCGGTTCCTACTCGGGCACCATATTCGGCGCTCTGATCCTCGGCGTGCTGGCCACCATGTTGACCTTCCTCGGCGCCGGCCAGGCTGTGCAGCAGATCGTTTACGGGTCGATCGTCCTCGGGCTGGCGTGGTTGTACGCCAATGTCACCGGGACCGAATGATCAAATGAGCTTCAACGAGATCACAGCGGGGGTGGTGGGTGTTGGCTTCATCGGCGTCGCCCATGTCGAGGCGCTCCGTCGACTCGGTGTGAACGTCGCGGGTGTAGTCGGCTCGACGCCGGAACGCGCCGCGATCAAGGCGGAAAAGGCCAACCTCCCAAAGGTCTACGAGTCGGTCGAAGCCCTGGCATCAGACCCTTCGATCGACGTCATCCACATCACCAGTCCCAACTATGCCCACGCCGACCAGGTGAGGATCTGCCTGGGCGAGGGTAAGCACGTCGTCTGCGAGAAGCCCCTCGCGTTGACCCCCGCGGACACGGAAGACCTCATGGCCAAGGCGGCGTCCGCAGGGCTGGTGAATGCCGTCTGCTTCAACATCCGCTTCTACCCGCTCAACCACCAGGCGATGGCCATGGTGCGGGCGGGCACGATCGGTGAGCCCCGTCTGATCACCGGCTCCTATCACCAAGATTGGCTGCTGCTCGACACCGATTGGAACTGGAGGCTGCAGCCGGAGGAGGCGGGACAGCTACGGGCGGTCGCCGACATCGGTTCCCACTGGTTCGACCTCACGAGGTTCATCACCGGTCGCCGGATCGAAGAGGTGATGGCCGACCTTCACACGTTGGTCCCGATCCGGAGGCACCCGGTGGGGCCTGTTGAGAGCTTTGTGACTGTCGGGCCCGATCAGGAGCTGATCGAGGAGAAAATGACCAGCGATGACGCCGCTGGAATCCTCCTTCGCTTCGAAGGTGACGCCCGGGGGGCGCTGACTGTCTCCCAGGTGTCCGCAGGCAGGCGCAACGCGATTCGCTACGAGATTGCGGGCAGTCAGTCGGCACTCTCTTGGTCCTCGGACGCACCCGACGATCTTTGGATCGGCAACCGCGGCCGGCCCAACGAGATCCTGCACCGTGATCCCGCTCTTGCCGCGCCGGAGGCCGCGGCACTGATTGCGTACCCAGGGGGCCATGTCGAGGGGTTCCCTGACACCTTCAAGGCTCTCTTCAGCCGCGTATACCTCGATGTGATCGAGGGCCGGCCCGCAGACGAGCCTGCATATCCGACCTTTGCCGACGGTCACGATGCGGTCCTCGTGACCGACGCGGTCGCCAGGAGCAACCACGAGCAACGCTGGATCAAAGTGGATCGAGGAGGAGGATGAGATGAAACTCGGGTTGTTGACTGCGCCATTTCCTGAGACTGCGCTCGGCGAAGTCGCAGATTGGACGGCCGCCAACGGTTTCACCACGATCGAGATTGCCTGCTGGCCGGCCTCGAGCGGTGACACCCGTCGCTACGCAGGGACGAGTCATATCGATGTCGACGGGATCTCCGACGGCCAGGCCTCGGAAGTCGCCGACGGCATGACCACTCGCGGGCTCGAGATCTCGGGTCTGGGGTTCTATCCGAATCCGCTTCATCCCGACCCCGAGCACCGGCGAGCGGTGATCGATCATCTCAAGAAGGTGATTGTCGCCGCGGGAAAGATGAAAGTCCCCGTGGTCAACACCTTCATCGGCGCCGACAGTTCCAAGAGCCAGGACGAAAACTGGGAGGAGGCCACCAGGGTATGGCCGGAGATCATCTCGTGCGCTGAGGACCACGGGGTCAGGATCGCAATCGAGAACTGCCCGATGATCTTCTCCAGGGACGAATGGCCGTCGGGCAACAACCTGGCCTACAACCCCAGGATCTGGCGGCGGATGTTCGAGGAGTTCGGAGAGACAATCGGGCTGAACTTCGACCCTTCGCACCTGGTCTGGCTCATGATCGACATCGAATCAGCCATCGAGGAATTCGGGGAGCGCTTCTATCACTTCCAGGCGAAGGACGTGATGATCGACTACGACGGCCTTTATGAGCACGGCACCCTGTCGTCCGGTATCGGGTGGCAGATCCCACGTCTGCCCGGGTTGGGCCACGTCGACTGGGGAGTGGTGTTCTCGGCCCTGTACCGCGCCGGTTATGACGGGCCGATAATCATCGAGCACGAGGATCGCGGTTTCGAAGCCACCGACGACCTGGTGAAGCGAGGCTTCCTGCTGGCAAGAGACGTGCTCCAGCCCTACGTGAAATAGTGACCATTTTTCTTGCCGGCCGACTTTGCCCTCGACCCACCCTCACGGCGGTCAGCCGTAGGCGGATCGCGGTTTCGCAGTCTCGGGCAAACAGACGCCGGTCGGCCGGAGCTTCCGCCCCGTGACAGGCACCTCCGGTGGGTCGGCCGGAATTTATGACGTGATCGTCGTAGGTTCTGGGGCCGCGGGTTCAACCGCCGCCATCGCTGCTGCTCGAAGTGGTGCGAGCACCCTGCTCATCGAGAAGCTTCCCTTTCTCGGGGGTAACTCGACTGCCGTTCTCGACACCTTCTACGGCTTCTACACCCCAGGGGAGCAATCCATGAAGGTCGTCGGGGGTGTGGCCGACGATGTGGTCGCCGGGCTCCGGGAGCTGGGCCCGGTCCTGGAGCGGCCCAACACCTACGGGGCGGGTACTGGCGTCACCTATCTCGCGGAGCACCTCAAGGTCGTGTGGGAGTCACTGGTCATAGGAGCCGGCGCGGCCGTGCTGCTCCATGGCTTCGTGCAGGACGTCGAGGTTGTCGACGGAAGGGTGGCCAGCCTCCTTGTCGCTACCAAGGCAGGTCTGCGCCGAGTCGCCGCCTCGGTCGTGGTCGACGCTTCGGGGGATGCCGACGTCTGTTTCCACGCCGGGTTCGAGTACGAACTGGCGGGCGCCGTCACCGACGCGCAGACACTCACCACGACGTTTCGAATGGCCAACGTCGACAGCGAACGTCGAAAGTCCGTGGACAAGACGACCCTTCATGCGTTGATGGCGGAAGCGGCGGAGTCAGGTGACTTTGAGCTTCCACGAAGGGAGGGGAGCGACCACATCACTCCCATCGAGGGCGTGACCGCCACAATCATGACCCGGCTCGACCATGTGAGGCGCGACCCTGACGGCACCGTGCGCAACGCATCCGATCCTGAAATCCTCACCGAGTCAGAGATTGCCGGTCGTCGCCAGGCGCTCGAATACGCGCGCTTCTTGGTCGACAGAGTTCCCGGTTACGAATCGGCGTCGTTGGTGGCGTTGGGCAGCCAGATTGGAATGCGGGAAACGAGGAGGGTGTATGGCGACTACCGGGTCACCAGGGAGGATGTCTTGAATGCCCGACAGTTCGACGACCAGATCGGCTTGTGTGGAGCGCCGATTGAAGATCATCAGCCTGGCATCGGGACCAAATGGGAGTACCTACCCGATGGTTCCGCGGTGGGGATTCCCTTTTCCAGCCTCGTCGTTCGTGACGCCGTCAATGTGCTCGCCGCAGGTCGCTGCTTCTCGGCCACCCACGATGCTCAGGCCTCGATCAGGTCGATGGCCCAGTGCATGGCCATGGGCCAAGCTGCGGGGACCGCGGCGGCGATGGCTATGGCCTCGGCCGGTGAGGTTCGGGAGGTTGAAATAGCCGAGCTCCAGGATTCGTTGCGGGCGACCGGCGCGCTTCTCGAGTCCGGCTGATGTCCTTGGTTCGCACCGTTCTCGGTGATGTGGACTCTGCATTGCTCGGCGTCGTTCTGGCCCATGAGCATCTGATCATCGACAGCCCGGTCGTCGCCCGGCGCTGGCCCCACATCAATCTCCCCTCGGTCGACGAGGCCATCGCGGAGGCTCGACAGATCTCAGAAGTCGCGGTGAGCACCCTCGTCGATGCCATGCCTGTGGGCGGTGGTGGGGACCCGGTGCGCCTTGCCGCGATAAGCCGCGCCAGTGGGCTCCACATCGTGGCTGCGACGGGCATGCACATCGCGAAGTACTACGAGGACGACATAGCGATTCTTGAAGCCCCGGTTCAACAATTATCGGCGCGATTCGAGCACGATGTGGTCGAAGGCCGCGACGGAGCCAGGGCCGGGGTTCTCAAGGTCGCCACTGCCGGGGAGAGCCCATCCGCTCAGGAGGGGAGACTGTTCGAGGCTGCGGCAATCACACATTTGACGACGGGGGTGCCGATTCTCACCCATTGCGAGGACGGCCTGGGCGGCTCGAATCAGGTCGAGCTGTTGGGCCGTTACGGCGTCCCCCCCGATCGGGTCGCGATCTCCCATGTAGACAAAGTGGCCGATGTGTCTTACCACCAGGATCTGGCCGAGACCGGTGTCTTCCTTTGCTATGACCAGGGTCTGCGGGCACCGATGCAGACAGTGCAACTGGTGGCCGAGATGGTCGCCCTGGGGCACGGCTCCCGCCTGCTCATCGGAACGGATGGGGCGCGGCGGACACTTTGGTCAACGCTGGGCGGCGACCCCGGTCTGGCGTGGATTCACAGCGGATTTCGCCGGCTACTCAGTGACGGCGGGCTCGCCGACAGCCATCTGGACCAGCTTTTTGTCTCCAACCCCGCGCGTTGGCTCACGTTCTCAGTAAAGGGCTAGAGCCATTCGGCCGCGGCGGCGTCGGCAATTGTCCGGGCATTGGGGTGGTGTCGCAGGTAGGTGGCCGGGAGGTGGGAACCAACCGTCCCGCGAAGTGTGGCCTCCAGGATCTCGGACTTGTGGCTCCCGGAGACGACCAGCCAAAGCTCCCTTGCTTCCATCAACTCGGCAATTCCAACAGTGATCCCCCAGCCCGGCTTGGTCGAGGCGCCATAGGCC
>JALYNX010000256.1 GCA_030772935.1 Actinomycetota bacterium
ACCCCGGGCGATGATCACGGTGCGCTCAGGCCTTTTCTTGCCGAGGTGGTAAACGCGGGCCATCTTCAGTGCGGTTTCCATGGCCTCGGATCCGCCCGACACTGGAAACACCCGAGCCCCGGTCATCGGGACCACGGTTGCCAGCTCGGTGGCGTAGGCCTCCAGCGCTTCGGTGGTGAATGTGGTGCCGTGGACGTAGGCCAGAGTCGCCATTTGCGCCGCGATGGCTTCCGCAATCTCGGCCACGCCGTGGCCGATCCCGACGACGATCGCACCGCCGGCGGCGTCCAGGTATTGCCTGCCGTCGATGTCGGTCACCCATGACCCTGTCGCCGAGACTGCTGTCGGGAGTGTTCCTCCCGACCGTGAGAAGACAGAGCTCATCTCTTTGCTGCCCGGATCACTGATTACGGGACGATAGGCCTCCAGGTAGCGTCCCTTCTGAAGGGCGGTGTCTTGAAAGCCAGATTGCGGGACCTGAGTGCAGGCATAGGGCGTTTGCCCGCGGGTTTGTCGAATGCAATCACGGATGTCCCTGGCGTCCTGGTCGGGCATGCCACCGTGGTCCGGGACGAGCCGCATGTGATCAGAAGCGGAGTCACCATGGTGGTACCTCGCGACGGCGGGATCTGGACCGATTACGCCTACGCCGCTTCGCACGTTCTCAATGGCAACGGTGAGATGACAGGGCTGGCGTGGGTTGAGGAGTCGGGGATGCTCGGTTCACCGATCGCCATCACCAACACCTACCAGGTCGGCATGGTTCGTGACTTCTTGGCCAAGGAGTCGGTCCGCGCCGGGGTGACCGAGGACTTCCTACTCCCGGTCGTGGGTGAAACCGACGACGGATGGCTCAGCGACTCAGAGGCGTTCGCGCTGACCGAGGAGGATGCCGCCGCCGCCCTGACGACAGCCCACGGTGGGGCGGTGGAGGAGGGATCTGCCGGCGGCGGGACCGGGACGATCTGTCACGAGTTCAAGGGCGGGATCGGAACCTCGTCGAGGGTGGTCGAGATAGACGGTGTGACTCACGTGGTCGGCGTGCTGGTGCAGGCGAACTACGGCGCTCGAGAGGACTTCCGCATCGACGGGGTGCCCGTCGGCGCCCTCATCGACAGCGGGCAAATCCCCTCACCCTGGGACGAGCCTGCCAACGGGGGCTCGATCATTGTGGTGATCGCCACCGATGCCCCATTGTTGCCCGGACAATGCAAGCGCCTGGCGCAAAGAGCAACGATTGGCTTAGGCCGCAGCGGCGGATACGGGCACGACTCCAGCGGGGATCTGTTCATCGCTTTCGCCACGGCGAATCACCTCGAAGAGCGGCCGGGCAAGCCGCGGATTGTGTCGACCCTTCCCAACGAGGCGATGGACCCGCTGTTTCATGCGGTCGTCGATGCAACCGAGGAGTCGATCGTCAACGCCCTGTTTGCGGCCGAGACCACAACCGGACGGCACGGAAGACAGGCTCATGCCCTGCCCTTGGACCAGACACAGGAGATCCTGGATCGCTATCGAGTCAAGATCCCGTGAGGGGCTCGCTGCCGACCATGTCCCCGGCCTGGTCTTTGCCCTGACCTGTCGGGAGTTTGAGCAGGAGCCGGGCCCGAAAGGTCGTGCCGTCGGGTCCGGTGACGAAGTCGAGGTTCCCCCCGTGTCGGGCAATGATCGAATGAACAGTCGCTAAACCGAGCCCCGTTCCCTGGCCTGGCTCCTTGGTGGTGAAGAAAGGATCGAAGACCCGAGATGCCACGTCTTCGGGAATGCCGGTGCCGGTGTCAGCAATAGAGACCAGTACGTCTTCCACGTCCCGGCTGATCGTGATTGTCAGCAGCCCCTCCCCGTTCATGGCATAGATGGCGTTGTCGATGAGGTTGATCCACACCTGGCTCAGCTCCGCTCCGAAAGCCTCGATCTGAGGAAGATCCGAGTCGTATTTCTTCATCACCTTGACTCCGGACTTCAGCCGGTGCTTGAGCAGGATGAGGGCGTTGTCGACGGAGGTGCGCAGATCTACGGTCTGGATGGAGCCTTGGTCGAGGTATGAGAACTCTTTGACCGCCTGGATCAGCTCAGAGACGCGGTCGGCCCCGATCTTCACTTCGGCTGAAACCTGTATCCCCAGAAGACGGAGTCCTAGCCACCGCAGGACATCGGCCCTCGTCTCGGGGTCCGCCCCCGGAGCCAAGCTCGCCAAGGTGGCCTCCGTCCAGCCGGCGTCGAGGAGCGCAGGCGCCAATTCCCAGCCGTCCCTTATCCCGAGCCCCGATAGCCATTCGCCGAGGGCGTCTTCGGCGTCAGCCCGGGCCAGGGCGCTCTGCTCCACATGTGCCGGGTCCGTCGGGGTCTCCTCGGGAAGGGCCACGCCTTTGGTGGAGAGACGGCGGGCGGTATCGCCGAGATCCTCGATGATGGCGCGGCCGGAGTTGGTCCCATGCCGGATCGCGGCCATCGGGTTGTTGAGCTCGTGCATTAGACCCGCTGCCATCCGGCCCAGCCCCGCCATCCTCTCCTCACTCCGGACCAGGCTCTCAGTTTCTCTGAGGCGGGAGGTCACGGTGCGCAGCATCCTCAACACCATTTTTGGGTTCTCCAGCAGCTCACCGAAGGTGTCCGAGGGCACTTTGATGTATTCCACGTCGGTGATGGCGGTGACCGATGCGATCCGGGGCACATCGTCGAGGAGCGAGATCTCTCCAAGCACCCCCCCAGCGCCGACTCGTGCCACCAAGATCGAACGACCACCACTGGTCTTGGTGACTTCGAGATCGCCGGCGATGACCACATAGAGCCCATCGCTCTTCGAGCCTTCTTCGATGATCACTTCGCCGGGAACGGCATGCAGCTGTTCGGAGGCGACACACACCCGCAACAGGAGCCGCTCGGGGAGATCTGCGAAGTAGGGGAGCCTCTTGAGTTGCTCGAAGATGGTGTTCACAGGTCCGCCAGATGCTCGTGGATGAAGCGGACCGCCATCGCACCCTCCCCGGTCGACGACGCGACCCGTTTCACCGACCCATGCCGCACGTCCCCGGCGACAAAAATGCCGGGGACCGACGTTTCGAACGGCAATGGTGATCGTTGGATGTTCCAGCCCTTGGGGTGTGGCCCGCAATCGGCACCTGAGAGAATGAAGCCTCTTTCGTCACACTCCACTTCCTCCCCAAGCCACTCCGTCCGCGCCGATTGTCCGATGAAGATGAACAAGGCGCCAGCGGCGACCACCTCTGTCTCCTCGGTGGTGCGGTCCTTGAGCACCAGTTGTTCGAGATGGCTGTCGCCGCGGGCCTCGACCAGTTGGGTGTTGTAGCGCACGAAGATGTTGTCCTCTGCCGAAATGGCATCGATCAAGTACTGCGACATGAACTCCTGCAGGTTCTCGCCACGCACCATTACCGTCACGCTGGACCCGAACCGCGAGAGAAACATCGCCGCCTGACCGGCAGAGTTCCCGGCTCCGATGATGAACATCGGCTCGTCACGGTGGGCGGCGCCTTCGATTCGAGAGGTCCCGTAGTACACCCCGGCGCCGGTCAGGTCTTCGACCCCGGGTGTGTCGAGCTTGGTATAGGAGACCCCGGTGGTGATGAGGAGAGCCTTGGTGCTCACCTCGGTGCCGTCATGGAGGGTGACGGTCCGGAAGGGGTCATGTCGGGTGAGGGACACCACCTCGGCAGGGGTGAGGATCTCGGCTCCGAAACGGGTGGCCTGGGTGACCGCTCGTCTGGACAGGTCACTACCGCTGAGGCCTTTCGGGAACCCCAGGTAGTTCTCGATCCGGGCGCTCTGGCCCGCTTGACCGCCGGGGGCCTCACTCTCGACCAGGAGCGTGGCAAGTCCCTCCGAGGCTCCGTATACCGCGGCGGCGAGACCGGCAGGGCCGGCGCCCACGATCACGAGGTCGTAGGAGCGTTCGGTCGGCTGGGTCTTGAGACCGATCTGGTTGGCGACGTCGGCGGTTGTCGGCTGGACGAGGACCATTCCGTCGGGCATTACCACCACCGGGAGCAGGGTGGGGTCTCCTCCGATATCGCTCAGGAGTGCCTCCGCCTCCTCGTCGGTCCCGAGGTCCAGGGAGCGATAGGGGACCTGGTTGCGGGCGAGGAAGGCCCTCACTTCGTGGGTGGCACGGCCCCATCTGTGCCCGATGACGGTGATTCCTTCGAAACGCGGTGTGAAATGATCCCACCAGTCCTCGAGGAGGTCGTCGAGCACCGGGTAGAGACGCTCCTCGGGAGGGTCCCAAGGCTTCATGATGTAGTGGTCGAGGGAAACCTCGTTGATGGCCGAAATGGCAGCTTCGGTGTCCGCATATGCCGTCAGCAAGGCCTTCTTGGCGTCGGGCAGCCGCTCGAGCGTTTGGGCCAGGAACTGGACTCCGGACATATCTGGCATGCGTTGGTCGACCAGAAGCATCGCGACGGGCTCGTTGCGAAGACCGAGCTCCTTGATTGCTTCGAGGGCTTCGGCGCCGGAGCTGGCGGCGACGATCCGGAAGTCATCGCTGTAGTGACGTCGCAAGTCACGCTGCACGGCCCGGAGTACTTCGGGGTCGTCGTCGACGGTGAGGATCACTGGCTTCGGCATCAGACGCCACCGGCGGTGGTGAATCGCGTCAGTGGGGACATCGCGGCCGGCACTTCAGACAAATCGTGAGTCGAGGTAACACCAGCGCCAAGTCTCCCCAACCTCGAAGGAGCGGACGATCGGATGCTCCGCAGAACCGGCGTGCTTGCGGGCGTGGGTGTTCTTGGATTGATCACAACAACCGACGTTGCCGCAGCTCAAACAGAGGCGGAGATGCACCCAGCTGTCCCCGATCGCCAGGCACTCCGCGCAACCGGCACTGCCCGGCTCGACATCCTGGATCACGGCTAGATGTTCACACGGTGGTAGCTCGCGGGTCCATGCCATGGTGCTTTCCCTGCCTCTCCGAAACCTCTGTCGGAATCTAGGCGGTTGGTCGTCCCTCTGCGTCACCGCCCTAGTCTGATTGGATGGCAGAGTTCCTGGGCTTCGGGGGATACGTCCCGGAACGGGTGATGACCAATGAGGATTGGGCCGCCCTCGTTGACACCACAGACGAGTGGATCACGCAACGCACGGGTATCAAGAGACGGCGGGTCGCAGCCGAGGACGAGACCACCCTCACTCTTGCCGCTCACGCCGCAGAGGCCGCTGTCAAGGATGCCGGGCTAATTCCCGCTGATATCGGCGAGATAATCATTGCCACCGACACTCCCGAGCTCTATACCCCTGACACCGCAGCACTGCTCCAGCATCGCCTCGGGTGTGACCACATCCCCGCCTACGACCTCGGGGGCAGCGGCTGTGCCGGTTTCGTCCAGGCTCTAGACATTGCGCGTGCTCGTATCGCCTTCTCTCCTCGGCACATCCTCGTGGTCGGTGTTGAACTGATAACCCGGTTGCTCGATTGGACCGATCGTTCGACGGCGGTCCTGTTCGGCGATGCTGCGGGGGCGGTGGTGCTCGGACCGGACGGGGGTAGGGCGAAGCTTCTCGACGTCGTTTCGGGGACCGACGGGTCGCAGGCCGAGATCCTCACCCTGGCCACCGGGGGGACCCGGCATCCCTTCAACGAGGCCGCCCTGGCCGCCGGTGACCACCAGCGGCTGGTCATGGATGGCCCCAAGGTCTTCACCGAGGCTGTGCAGCGGATGAGCTCCTCGGTGGTGGAGCTATTGACCCGGATCGGAAAGACAACCGATGACGTGAGCCTGGTGATCCCTCACCAGGCCAACTTGAGGATCATCGAAGCGATCCGCCGTCGACTCCGGCTGAGCGAGGAGCAGGTCTACGTCAATATCCAGGAATACGGGAACACCGGCTCGGCGACGGTGCCGTTCGCCTTATGGGAGGCAGTCGAGACGGAAAGGATCGGGGAGGGCGACTTGGTGGTGTTGACCGCATTTGGGGCCGGGCTCCATTGGGCGTCGGCCGCGGTTCAGTTCTGAAATATTGCGGGCCGACCGGCACCGGGTGGGAGCGGCAGCCCCGGCCGACCGGCGTCTGTTTGCCCGAGACCCTGCGCCCACGAAGACCGTTAACTGTTGGCTAGCTGAGGGTTGGTCTCGGGCAAAGTCGGCCGGCATTTAGCGGTCGTCGTCGGGACGGACGTAGCCCTCTTCGTAGGCCAACGCTGTCAGCTCGTGACGGCTGGCAACGCTGAGCTTGTCGAAGATATGGGCCATGTGGTTCTCGAGGGTCTTGACCCGGATTCCCATCCGTGAGGCTGTCTCCCGATAGGTGTAGCCCCTAGCGATGAGGTTGACGACCTCTCTCTCCCTCGGGGTGAGCCTCGATATCGACGACTCGGCCATGATGTCCTCGTCGATGTCGAGCAGATATCCGGCCACGTCCGGCGACACCGGGCGAGCCCCGGCGTAGGTCTGGTGGATCAGGTCGGGAAGATCGGTGCCCAATGTGGTCTTGGTGATATAGCCGTCGACACCCGCCTCCATCAGCCGGGCGACGTCTTCACGGGAGGTGGAGACAGTGAGTGCCATGAACCGGACATCCGGCTGCTGGGGGCGGATGGCATCGATCACCGAGGCCCCGCCGCCTCCGGGGAGCTTTACGTCGAGCACAACGAGTTGCGGATTGCGCTCCCGCGTCAGCTCGATAGCGCTGTCGACGTTGTCCGCCTCGCCGACGATGTCGAACGAGTGATCGAGGATCGCCCGCATTCCCGCCCGCACCACGTCATGGTCGTCGACAAGCAGGATGCGCAATCTGTCGGCCATCTCAGACCTCGACGGTGATCTTGATCTCGGTACCTGACTCACGCCCCGAGTCGATGTCGATGACTCCACCCACCGACTCGACCCGTTTTGCGAGACGCTCGTGGACCCTGGTCCGCGCCCCTTCGTCGGGGAAGCCCGAGCCCCGATCCCGGACATGGATATGGGCATCGCCGTTGCTGAACTCGGCGTAGAGGGCGATGT
>JALYNX010000257.1 GCA_030772935.1 Actinomycetota bacterium
TGGGCCTACGAATCGTTGTCCGTGGTGCTTGGGTGACGGCATACCGTGGCTTCCTACACTTCCGGCCATGCCCGTCGAAATCGACATCGCCCACGTTGCCCGTCTGGCTCGGCTGGATCTCAGCGACGAGGAGCTCGAGGGGTATAAGAACCAACTTGGTGTGATCTTGGAGCATGCGGCGCGAGTCCAAACCCTGGAAGCGGGGCCTGACCCCGAAAGCGCACATCCCCTGGGTCTGCTCAACAGTTTCCGTGACGACGTGATCCTTCCCTCCCTCAATCGCGACGAGGTGATGGAGAGCGCACCGGAGTCGGCCAACGGCTACTTCGTGGTCCCGCCGGCGATGGAGGGCGAGTGAGCCCGACTCCCGGCGTGGCCGAAGCGGGCCGCCAGCTTCGTGCCGGGGAGACCACCGCTGTCCGGCTCCTCGAACGCGCTCTGGAACGCGCCGGCAGCTCGGAAGCCCAGGTGCACGCCTTCCTCACCATCGACCGGGATCGAGCTCTCGAGACAGCGGCGAAGGCCGACGCCGATCTGGCAGATGGGATCGACCGGGGGCCCTTGCACGGCATTCCTATCGCGCTCAAGGACAACATGTGCACCCGGGGAGTCGAAACCACGGCCGCTTCCCAGATTCTCGCCGGGTATCGGCCGCCATACGACGCCACCGTTGTCACCAGAGTCCGGGAAGCCGGTGCCGTGATCGTCGGCAAGACCAACTTGGACGAGTTCGCTATGGGCTCGTCGACAGAGAACTCGGCCTACGGGCCCACCTACAACCCATGGGACACGACCCGGGTTGCGGGTGGCTCTTCCGGCGGCTCGGCAGCCGCCGTGGCCATCGGCTCGGCAATCGCAGCTCTTGGCTCGGACACCGGCGGATCGATTCGCCAGCCTGCCTCCCTGTGCGGTGTGGTGGGGATGAAACCGACCTATGGGACGGTCAGCAGATACGGGTTGATTGCCTTCGCCTCCTCGCTCGACCAGATCGGGCCCCTGACGCGCACCGTTGAAGACTCGGCCCTGACCCTCGAAGCCGTCTGGGGGCATGACCCATTCGACGCGACCTCCTACGCCGGCGCCTACCCGGACCCCAAGGCCGGGCTGGGGCGAGGGGTCGATGGTCTCCGGGTCGGGGTGGTCAAGGAGCTGGCCGGGGATGGATACGAACCGGCGGTCGAGTCGGCCACCTCTGCAATGGTCGTCAAACTCGAGAGTTCCGGGGTCAAAGTGACCGAGGTGTCGTTGCCGTCATTCGCGATCGCCCTCTCCGCCTACTACCTCATCGCTCCCGCCGAATGCTCGGCGAACCTGGCTCGCTTCGACGGGATCCGCTACGGACATCGCGGCGAGGGGGCCACGACGGAGGCCCTGATGGCGCGGAGCCGGGCCGAGGGCTTCGGGCCTGAAGTGACCCGGCGCATCCTCCTGGGCACCTACGCCCTCTCGGCGGGGTACTACGACGCCTTCTACGGGCAGGCACAGCGGGTTCGGGCTGCCATTCAGGAGGATTTCGGGCGGGCCTATGAGGAGGTCGACGTCCTGGTCTCCCCAACCAGCCCGACGGTGGCGTTCGAAGCCGGGGCTCGCACCTCTGACCCCCTTGCCATGTATCTGTCAGACATCTGCACGATCCCGTCCAACCTGGCCGGGCACCCTGCGGTCTCGCTCCCGGTGGGGCTCGACGACCAGGGTCTCCCGATCGGGTTCCAGGTGATGGCGCCCCCACTTGGTGAAGAGATCATGTACCAGGTGGCGGCCGAGGTCGAGCGTCTGGCCGGGTTCGTGCTGGCACCGGGCCTGCAAGAGGTGGCCTCGTGAAATGGGAGCCCGTGATCGGGATCGAGGTCCATGTCGAGCTGCTCACCGATTCCAAGATGTTCTGCGGTTGTGCGGTTGGGTTTGGCGCCGAGCCCAATACCAACGTCTGCCCGACGTGTCTTGGGCTTCCTGGCTCGCTCCCGGTGACCAATCGGGCGGCGATCGAGTCGATCATGGCCATCGGGCTCGCATTGAATTGCGAGGTAGCGGAGCGATCGGTCTTTCACCGAAAGAACTACTTCTATGCCGACCTTCCCAAGAACTATCAAATCTCACAGTTCGACCTCCCGGTCTGCGTAGGAGGCCATCTCGACGTCGATGTCGAGGGAGTTGCCCACCGCGTGGGGATCGAACGTGCCCACATGGAGGAGGACACCGGCAAATCGACCCATGTCGGCAGTGGGGGGCGTATCCACTCTGCCGAGTCGACGCTGCTGGACTTCAACCGCTCCGGGGTGCCGTTGGTCGAAATCGTGTCCCGTCCCGAGATCAGGAGCGCCGTGGAGGCCCGGGCCTACGCCCAAGAGCTGCGATCGGTGATCGTCGAGCTCGATGTCTCCGATGCCCGGCTCGAGGAGGGCTCGATGCGCTTCGATGCCAACGTTTCGATCCGACCCGAGGGCAGCTCGGAGCTGGGCACCAAGGTCGAGGTCAAGAACATGAACTCCTTTCGCTCTCTGGAGCGGGCCGTGGATCACGAGATCGCTCGCCAGATCGGGCTGGTCGACGCCGGGGGTGTTGTGGTCCAGGAGACCCGTCATTGGGACGAGGAGGCCGGGGTCACCCATTCGATGAGGACCAAGGAGGGCTCGTCCGACTACCGCTACTTCGTGGAGCCGGACCTGGTGCCGATGGTGTTGGATCGCCACTGGGTGGAGCAGATCCGGACATCCCTGCCGGAGTTGCCCGCTCAAAGGAGGGAGCGCTACCGAGGTGACGGGCTGGATGTGGCTTTGGCCGGTGTCGTCTCTGCCGCCGACCCTGCCCTGCGCCGCATCTACGAGTCCGGGGTGGCGGTCGGCGCCGACCCCAAGGCGGCGGCGAACTGGGTGACGGGCGAGGTCATCGGATGGCTGCGCCGCCGCGAGATCGAGCCATCGGACCTCCGACTCGAGGGCGCTGCCCTCGCCGAGCTGGTTGGGATGGTTGGCGAAGGCAAGCTCTCGTCGTCTGCCGCCAAGGAAGTGCTGGATGGGGTCCTCAATGGGGAAGGCACGCCGGGCCAGGTGGCCGAGGCTCGCGACCTCCTCCAGATCAGCGACCGGGCGGCTTTGGGCACGGTGATCGCAAAAGTGCTGGCAGACAACCCGAAGGCGGTCGAGGGGTATCTCGGGGGAGACGAGAAGGTGGTCGGGTTCCTCGTGGGCCAGGTGATGAAGGCAACGCAGGGGAAGGCCGATCCGCGGCTGGTCGACGAGTTGCTCAGGGACCAGATTTCCGCCTGACACGTTGCGCGACACCGCATCGGTTAGTTTCCGTGCCGAATGCTCCGCCACACCAAGATCATCGCCACCCTGGGCCCGGCCGTAGCCGACGAGGCGAGTATCCGTGGTCTCGTCGAAGCGGGGATGGATGTGGCCCGGCTCAACTTCTCCCACGGCGACCGCGAGTTCCACCGGGCCCTTGCCGGCTGGGTGAGGGAGGCTGCCCGAGAGGCCGGTCGGACCGTTGCCATCCTCCAAGATGTCCAGGGCCCGAAGTTGCGGGTCGGGGAGTTTCCCGCGGGGGCGATCCGCCTCAAGAAGGGTGACCAGGTTCATCTCGTCCCTGGCAGCGGTGTCGGCGCACGTGACGTCATTCCTGTCGGCTACGACCAGCTCCTAACCGATGTCCTGCCCGGTCATCGTGTGCTGTTGGCCGATGGGCTGATCCGCCTCGACGTCATCGGGCTCTCCGACAACGGGTTGGTCGCCGAAGTGCAAGTGGGTGGTGACCTCTCCGATCACAAGGGGGTCGCCTTCCCGGACAGCCTGCTCTCGACCGAGAGCGTCACTCCCAAGGACGAGGTGGACCTCAGTTTCGGCCGCGAGCTCGGTGTGGACTTTGTCGCTGCGTCATTCGTCCGCACCGGCGACGATGTGAGAAAGGTCGGGGAGCTCTCCGGAGACATCCCGGTCATCGCCAAGATCGAGCTGGCCCAGGCGTATGAGAACCTCGACGACATCATCGAGCCCTCGTTCGGCGTGATGGTGGCGAGAGGGGACCTCGGGGTGCAGTTGCCTTTGGAGCGGATCCCGCTGATCCAGGCCGACATCTTGAGGCGGACCAATGCCGCGGGGCGGATCTCGATTACCGCCACCGAGATGTTGGAGTCGATGACCAAGAATCCCCGCCCTACACGTGCCGAAGTCACCGATGTCGCCACCGCAGTGATCGCCGGGACCGACGCTGTGATGCTCTCAGGGGAGACCGCGGTTGGTGATTACCCGGCGCAAACCGTCGCTGCCATGGCAGAGATCTGCCGTGTTGTCGAGGAGGACACCCTCTCCAACCGCGGCGACCATCCGGTTCCATTCGTCGGCGACGGGAACACCGTTGCCTCGGCGGTGGCCCAGGCGGCCACCGAGGTTGCGATCAATCTGGGGGCGACGGCGATCGTCGCCTTCACCGAGTCGGGGAACACGGCGCGGCTCATCTCCAAGTATCGCCCCGAGGGCAGAATCGTTGCCTTCAGCCCCAACGACGCCACTTTGCGCCGGATGGCCCTCCTGTGGGGGGTCTCACCTCACGAGTTCGAGCGCCGCGATCACAGTGATGACGAGATGGCGGCAGGATCGGCGATTCTGGTGCGCGAGGGATTGGCGAACGTCGGAGACACGGTGGTGATGGTTGCCGGGGTACCGCCCAATATCCAGGCGTCGACCAACTTGCTCAAGGTTCACGTCATCGGGGCTGACTCCGACGGCCTCGTGTCCTGATTACGATCCCGATCCCCATGGGCCAGACCGTCGTCATCAGAGACAGTGTGACGATGGGCGATGTCCTTCTGATCAGCACGGATCGAAGCTTCACCGGTCAGGACGGCCAATCGATCACTCCTGATTCCAACGGCGAAGCGGTACCCGGGGTGTTGGCCGACCAGTTGTTCGGTCTCGATCTCGGGATCGACCACATCTATGTGCAGCAGAACACCATCTCGTTGCGCTGTCCCGATGGGTGGGACCCCGAGTCGGTGGAGCGAGCCCTCGAAGTCACTTCGTTCTTCCTGCGGCATTACCCGGACGCCGACGAGGATTAGCGCCGGCCCGATCAGGGCGGGGGCGTGCTGGTCGGCGGCGGCGGTGGAGTGGTCGTGGCGGTGGTCGTCGCGGTCGTGGTGCTGGGGCAGACCTCGGCCGTCCCCGGGAGCTTGCAGGGGTGGACCTCGAACACGGCGAACCTGGGGGCGTAGCGGACAATCCACTCCTGAGAGTCCAACAACTGTTCGCCGCGCCGGATCTCGCGGGTGACTGTCACGCTCCATCCGCCCGCCTCGGTCTGGGTTTGTCGTTGCGCGTCCGCCTCGAGTTCGGGATTGGCGACGTATTTGGGCGGCGGCGGGGCGGTGAGTCCGTACCGATCCGACACTTCACCTCGAACCAAAAGGGCGTCGGGCCCGCCTTCGCCGTCGGTCCAGATCGAGGTGTCCCCCCCGCTCTGCTCGCCCTTGAGGACCCGGCCGTCGTTGCTCCCGAAGATGCGAACCGTGATCGAGGTGTCGGTGTACCTGGTGTCGATCAGGACTGCGCCGGCGCGGTCATTGCGGAACTTGAGATCGGGGCTTCTCCAGCTCAGGGTTGCCTCGATGCCCTCCGGATAGCGGGAGAAGTAATAGGAGTGGGGCCGGTGCTCGATGTCCTCGTATCCCCCCCAGAAGACCGCGTTGTAAAGAGTGGTGGTGAACTGGCTCACGCCGCCACCGATTGACTCTTCCAAGACCCCGCCCAGGATCCCCGGCGCCAGGAGATAGCCGCCCTCGAGCGTCCTCTCGCCGACTGTGTCGTTGAGGCTGAACGTCTGTCCCGAAGGCACGATCGTCCCGTCGACCGTGTCGGACATGGTGTGGATGTTTGTCACCCGCGGCTGGCAACAGTCGTGATAGGTGGTGAACTGCGACACCAGGTGCTGGATGTCGAGGCCCTCGAGATACTCGGTGGTTACTTCGGGATCGGCGCCCTCGACCAGCGGCAGCTCGCCGACGCGCTGATTGCCGAGCCCAGCGACGTACAGGCTCCGAGCCGTCTCGGCAGCGTCGATTTCGGTCCCCTTCGCCCCGGGGATGATGCTGATCGAATCACCTGATATCTCGAACTCTGCGTTCACCGGCTCGTCTTCGAAGTCCGCACGAATAGGTTCGAGGTGGCTGTCGACTGCCTCGGGGTCGAACGAGTTGATGATCTGCGGGGTGCCCTCGACGATGGTCTCGGAGCGAAACGCCTCCCGCAGTTGGGACTGGGTGAAGGTGATCTCGGTTCCATTGTGGGTCAATCGGATCGAGTCCGAGAGCAGTTGTTGGGCTTCGGCCAAGGCCGTGTCGACATCCTGATCGGTGAGCTCGGGAAGGATGGTGACCACCGGGATGGTCAGGTTGCGCGCCTCCCGGGCCAGCATCGACGATTCCAGGATGGCGGCCGCGGCAGGCCGGTCCACCCCTTTGCCGATCTCCGGATACACCGGAACCAACTCCTCGTCGACCAGCTCGATGCCGCCCGGGTTCGCCGGGCTCGCGATGACTTCGGAATCCCAGTCGTCGAAAACCGCATTGACCGCCTCGTCATCCACCGCACCGGACACCGGCACCTCGACCGTGGCGAAGATATGTCCGAGCCACCAGGCGAATTGTGAGATCACGTTGCCCTGGCGCCCGACCGACATCGCGTCTTGGACGATCGCCTCGTCGTCGATGTCGAGCCCGGCTTCGGGGGGCAGGACGTTCACCACCGCGCCTTCGAGGGTGAAGATGGCGGGGCGGGTGAAATAGACATCCTCCACCGCAACCAGGGCAGTCAGCGCCTGTTCTGTGTCGAGGCCCCCAAGGGGGGTGGAGGCGACTTCGACGCGTCCCATCACCTCGCCTCTGGACAGGATCCGTGTGAGCCCGTAGAGACTAAGGAGCGCTGCGAAGATCGCGCCCAAACCCAGGGCGAGGGCGATCCATCTAGTTGTCCGCGTGGAGGCGTGTTTGTTCATTCAGAAGGCCGCCCCAAACGGCCTAGTGGATGGGCCGGCGGATGGTAACCGGGGGCGAGCTCATAGTCGCAGTTGCCCCTCCAACCGGGTATACCCTCGATGCCAGTGCCCGTGGTGTTCCCCACCGTGATCGATGGTGACAGAATTCGAGTCTCGGCGACCACTTACGTCTCATACAAGAAGTGCCCCGGGCAGGCCAACGCCCATCTCCAGGGGATCTACGGCCCCGACAGTCGGCCCTCGTTCCTCGGGACCCTGGCTCATCGCATCTTCAATCGGCACCTGACCGAAGGCCCCATCGCTTCCGAAGACTTCAGACAGGCGTGTCGAGAGGAGATCGGGAGATCGACACTGAACAACAAGATGGCAGGTCTTGAACTGAAGCCGGCGATCATCGAGGCATTGATCGAGGAGACCCGTGGCCTCTACGACCGTTTCGTGCGTTTGCCCACCGAAGGCTTCGAGGGCTCGGAATTGTCGCTCATCAACGAGCCTGCTGACGGGGTGGAATTGGTCGGGAAAATCGACGCCATCTATCGAGAGGATCTGGGCGGCCATCGCCTCGTCGACTGGAAAACCGGGGACCTGGGCGAGCCCGAGGATCAACTCTTGTTCTACGCCTTGCTCTGGGCTTTGGAGAAGTCCGAAGTGCCTGCGCAAGTCGAGGCGGTGTCGGTGCGGACGGGTGAGAGATATCACACGGTCCCCTCGTCGGGGGATCTCAACCGGGTCGCGGCGGAGGTAGGGGGTTTGGTCAACGAATTGCGTCGAGCTTGGGCTGCAGGTGTCGAACCGGTGCGGACCGGCGGTCCCTGGTGCCGGTATTGCCCGATCCTCGTCGACTGTGTGGAGGGTCAGGCGGCCGAGGCGCTGCTCGGTTAGAGC
>JALYNX010000258.1 GCA_030772935.1 Actinomycetota bacterium
CCCCGAGCCCGGGCAACAGTGACCGACCCGGACCCTGATCGTCTCCACTTGCTGTCCCGTCCTTTGGCCGTGATCGAGAAGGATGGAGCGACCCAGGTGTTTCTCTGGGGGATCAACGAAGAGGTCGAGACCAGCGCTGCTCGCATCGGGGGCGAGGCCCGTCCCGGCCATGACTGGCCTACCGATCCCCATGGCGCCTTTCGCTGGTCGCTGCGAGTCCCCCCGGCAATGACGGCCACCGCGATCACCAAGCTGCCGTCATCTTGGAGGTATCTGGCGATTCACGGCGTCGGCGAGATCCGTCTCGCCTCCGACGATTTCGCCGCCGCCCCCGGGCTGAGGGAATGGGCCGAAGCCAACCAAGGCCGGCTGGTTGTGGTCGACTCTCCGCCAGGATTCGTCAACGAATTCGACCCATGGGGAGGGCAACCCGAAGGTCTCGACATCCAACGTCGTCTCGTCGGCCAATTCGACCCGGCGCGAGTCATCAACCCGGGCCGCCTTCCGGGAGGCGTCTGATGGGTTGGGTCACGACCGAGCATCCGACAACGGACGAGTTGAACGCGTGTGTCCAATGCGGGCTCTGTCTGCCTCACTGCCCCACGTTCCGGCTCACCGGCCGGGAGACGGCATCGCCTCGGGGGCGCCTGCACGCGATGAGCGCGGTCCATGAGGGGGTGGTCGAAATCGACGCCACCTTTCAGGGGATCATCGACTTCTGCCTCGGTTGTCGGGCCTGCGAACCGGTGTGCCCGGGTTTGGTGCCTTACGGGCGAACCCTGGAAGGCACCCGGGCTGAGATCGTGGCCCAACGTCCTTCTATGGCCCACCGGATCAGGGGGTTCCTGCTCGGTTCGGTGCTCGGCTCCCGTCGCTGGCTTGGTCTGGGGACCAGAGCCCTGAGCGCGGCTCAGATGACCAGGGCGACCAAGGTGGGCCCTCGTCGTTGGCGTCCACTGTCCTCTGGGATGCGCCAGTTGCGCGGCCGGCCCGGCACCGTGATTGGTCATATCGGGGGTGAGGGAACCACGGGGAGAGTTGCCCTGCTTGCCGGGTGCATCCAGGATCAGTGGTTCCAGCCGGTGAACCACGCTGCCGTCGAGTTGCTGGAATTGGCCGGCTATCGAGTCGAGGTCCCGGCCGGACAGACCTGTTGTGGAGCTCTCGCCGCCCACGACGGCAAGGCCCCCGAGGCTCATCAACTCGCGACGCGCAATATCGAAGTGTTGAGCGGCTACGACCTGGTGGTGGTCACAGCGGCCGGATGCTCAGCCCATCTCCGTGACTACGGCCATTGGGGCGAGGGTGGGGACGGACTTGCCAACACCGCGGTGGATGTCACCGTCGCGGTGGCCGATGCCATCGAACGGGGCCTCCTGCCCAAGATGGCGCCGGGCGCGGGCCGGATCGGGGTCCAGGATCCATGCCATCTTCGCCACGCACAGAAGATCACGGCCGAGCCAAGACGGATCCTGGAGGCCGCCGGCTACGAGTTGGTCGAGATCGACCCCCACGGGATGTGCTGCGGCGCCGCCGGTCTCTACACCATCCTCCAGCCCGAGGCTTCTCAGGAACTCGGAAACCAGAAGGCGGGTCAGGTTCGTTCAACCGGGGTGACAAAGGTGGCGTCGGCGAACCCTGGCTGTGAGATGCAGTTGCGAAGCGCTCTCGGCGACGGGTTTGAGATCGCACACCCCATCGAGTGGTACCTCCAAGCCGTCAAGCAGGAAAAGCTCGGCGGTATCGTCGCCGCCTTGGAGGAGCCACGTTGACCGAAAGCACCAGCCGCACCGACCCCTTCGAAATGGTCAAGCGGTATTCGATCCTCGCCTACGGGGCGTTCGGCACGATGCTCGATGTCGGGCTAATGGTCCTGGGGAGCCTTCTCGTTGGCCTCGCGATCGCGGTGCTGCTCGCCGGTTTCGAGTTGGTCAATGTCATCCAGGAGCTTTCGACGGGCGGGATGCTCGCTTCCGCTCTCGTTCTGGCAATCGTCGGCCTGTTCTGTCTCGGGGTCGCGTCCGAGGGCCCCCTGGGGCGGGGCCGGAAATTGATCGGCTTCCAACTGTGGGAGGTGGGGATCGGGCGCACCGTGGCCGTCTTCCTCGTTGGTTTGGCAGCTTTGCTGGCCCACGGGCTCATCAGCGAGTTTCTCCAAGACCTTCCCGAACCGCTGCACAAGGGGGCAGAAGGGCTTCGGGCGTTGGGGATCGCCGGGATGGTGGTTATGCCGCTGATCGGGGTCCCTTTGTCACTCCTGGTTCGCTGGGCGCCCAACGGCCCGGCGTGGTTGGACAAGGCCGAGATTCCCGTGCTGTTCGTGGTCTGGGCCATCGCCACGATGGCGATCTTCACCTGAGACCTCACAGACTCTTGGCGTAGATCAGAAGCCGCCGTGTGGTGAAACCGTCCCTGATCAATGCCTCCCCGCTCCATGGTGTTTCCGGGATGAAGATCTCGATCCGGGCCACCTCCAGCTGACGGGCGACTTCGGCGATTCCTTCGAGAAGGGCAGGGCAGTCAGCGGGGTCCGTGACCATCCAGCCAACGCCCAGTGTGTCCTGATCGGGCACGGCCACCGCCCAGCCGGCCCCTCCCTGCACCAGGTTGCGGTTGATGATCGGGACGTCGAGATCGCTGCGAAGCCCCTTCCGCCACCGCCAGTTCCCGGGATATAGCTCACGACCCGCTCGTGCCAATTCGCTTCCCAGCCACAACAGCCAACCGGCGTCGGCATCGGCGCTCGATGCGGGATGAAGACGGTCTCGCTCCCTGTGCAGCGGGCCCCGGGGGGTCTCGGCCTCTCCGAGAATCCAGACGCAGGTGTTGCGATAACCGAGTTTCTCGACCTGAGATCGGGCCGCCTGATTCTGTTCCTCGACGACGAGGCGGACGATCTTCGCTCCGCGCTCTCGCGCCCATTGCACCCCGTAGTCGTTCATGGCCGCTCCCAATCCGGCCCGACGATGATCGGGATGGACCCGGGTCGCGCTCAACCATCCCTCATTGGGCGAGAGCATTTCGGAGCGTGACACCGCTAGTGGGTTGTCGTCCTCATCGACGCAAACCATCACAATCGAGTTCGGGTCCTCGATCCAACTCGGAAGCGCTTCACCGACGTAGTCGCCCCACGCAAAGGTGTCTCGGGTCCAAGGCTCGATCTTGGGCACATCGTCCTGGCGTGCGGGGCGCAATTCGATAGCCACATTCACATCCGGTCAGGAACTTCGATCCCCAACAGGTCGAGTAGCCGCTCCAGAGCTCTCAAGGCCCAAGCCGAGAGTGCCAGCCATGAGGCCTGTCGCACCGGGTCGGGCTCGGAGAGGATGTGACAGGTGTCATAGAAGCGGTTGAAACGTCCCGCCAACCCATATGCGAATTCAGCCACATGGTTGGGCGAGCGGAGATCGATCGCGCGCTGGATCACCTCAGGGAGACGCAAGAGGTCGAGCACCAGGTCACGTTCCACGTCCACCGTGGGCGGGCTGAGACTGCCCGGGCTCAAACCAGCCTCGGCGGCCTTGCGCAGGATCGACTTGATACGGACCGCGGCGTACTGGATGTAGGGGCCGGTCTTTCCTTCGAACGAGCTGAACCGATCGAGGTCGAACGCATAGTCCGAGACCCGGTTGTTGATCAGGTCTCCGAACTTGAGAGCAGCGATGCCGACCATGGCGGCGATCCGCTCCCGCTCCTCGGCGGGGTAGTCCTCGGCGAGGTGCGCCTCGTCCAACCGACGACGGGCGGCATCGGTGAGCATCTCGATCACGTCGGCGAGACGGACAACACCACCCTCGCGGGTCTTGAAGGGCTTTCCGTCCGGACCGTTCATGGTCCCGAACCAGATGTGCTCCAGCCTGGTCCCATCCGGGATCATCCCTGCCCTCTGAGCAGCCCGGAACAGCTGCACGAAGTGGTCCGACTGCCGTTTGTCGACGACATAGAGGATCAGGTCGGCATGCAGCTCCCTGATTCGCATCTCGATTGTGGCGAGGTCGGTGGTCCCATAGAGGGCGCCTCCCACCGACGACTCCAGGATCAGTGGCGGGAGGTCCCGTTTGTCGTCTTCCTCGGCGATGCGGATCACTACCGCACCATCGGACTGTTCGGCGACGCCAGACTCGATCAGCGTGGCGACCATGGGGGCGATCCGGTCCCGAACATCCGACTCTCCGTACCAGAGGTCGAAGTTCACCCCGAGAGCGGCGAAATCGTCGCGTTGGGCAACCTCGGATGCGTATTTCATGTGCTGCCACAGGGCGAGATACCCGGGATCGCCCTGCTGGAGGCGGACCGTCGCCTCGCGGGCGGTGTCGGCGAAATCGGTGTCGGCGCGCGCTCGAGCCGCGGCCTCCGGGTACAAACGCTCCAGGTCGTCCAGTGACACCGGAGATGTCTCGGAGAATTGGGAGATCGCAGGGTCGAAGTAGGGGAGTTCGGGTTGGGCCTCCTCGATGGCGGCGATGAGCAATCCCATGTTGAAACCCCAGTCGCCGAAATGGGGGTCGCGAATCACTTGGTGCCCGGCGAAGGCGAAAAGACGAGCCAGCGAATCCCCGATGATGGTGGCCCGGAGGTGGCCGACGTGCATCGCCTTGGAGACGTTGGGCCCTGCGTAGTCGACGACCACGTTCCCTGGGTTCTCGGTCAACGGGTACCCCAGTTGCTCGTCGGCGACGGACAGCTCCGCCCAGCGTGCCAGGGCCTCATCGGTCAGGGTGAGATTGATGAATCCGGGTGGGGCCACCTCGGCCCGGGCGATTTCGTCATTGGCCGCAAGGAGATCGGTTACCTGTGCCGCGATCTCGGCCGGTGGCCGGCCTGAGGACTTGGCGGCGCTCATGGCGCCGTTGCACTGGAACTGGGCGAGCTCGGGTCGTTGCGAGGGCACCACCTCACCGAGCTCGACGGGAAACCCCAGGGTGGCGAAGGCTTGGCCTGCGATTTCAGACAAGTGGAAGATCAGCGACATTGGTGTGGGACGTTAGAGGGCAAACCCCCCATCGCCTTCGCTGCGCTCAGGCGGTCCCCCCTTGGGAAGGGGGGACAACAGGATGGAGTTGTCCCCCTGCGGAGCGGGGGGACCGGTCGCCAGCGAGCGAAGCGAGCGCGGCCGAGGGGGGCCTTAGTACTTCGCCAGGTCCTGGGCGTGGCGGACGATTCCCTCCGGGGTGGGATAGAGCTGGTTCTCCAGTGATCCGGCGTAGGGCATGGCGGGGACGTCGGGAAGTGCGTATCTGCGGATCGGGGCGTCCAGCCATTCGAAAGCCTTGTCTGCGACCTGGGCCGCCAGCTCGGCTCCATAACCCCCGAACTCGACGTCCTCGTACACGATGAGCACCCGCGAGGTCTTCTTGATCGACTCCTCGATCGTCGGCCAGTCGAGTGGCTTGAGACTGCGCAGGTCGATCACCTCGGGGCTGATGTCGAGCTCCTCGAGCACCGGCACCGCCTCCATTGCGAAGTGGGTCATGGCGCCATAGGTGAGGATGGTGAGATCGGTCCCCTGATGGCGGATCGCGGCTCTACCCAGGGGAACCCGGTGCTCGCCTTCGGGATAGGGGCCCCTCGCCAGCCGATAGAGCTTCTTGGGCTCGAGGAACATCACCGGGTCCGGGTCTTCCACCGCACTGAACATGAGGCCCTTGACGTCGGCCGGTGTCGAGGGCACCACGACCTTCAATCCCGGGACGTGGGCGTAGAAGGCCTCCACGGACTGTGAGTGATAGAGGGCCCCGTGGATTCCGGCGCCGTACGGGGTGCGGATCACGATGGGGACATTCCATTGCCCGTCGGAGCGATAGCTGATTCGTGCCGCTTCGGACACGATCTGGTCGAAAGCAGGGTGGATGTAGTCGGCGAACTGGATTTCAGGGATCACCTTGAAGCCGACCGCCGACATCCCGATCGCCACCCCGATGATCGAAGCCTCGGCGATCGGCGTGTTGAAGCATCGTTTCGACCCGAACCGCTCGGTGAGGTCCTGGGTGGCCTTGAACACTCCGCCCTTGCGTCGGGCGACATCCTGACCGAAAACCACCGTGTCCTCGTGGGTTTCGAGGATCTCGTGGAGGGTCCGGTTGATTGCGGTGATCATGTTCACCGTCTCGCCTGTTGCCGGAGGCTCGGGCTCGGTGGCTGGAGGCCCGGGCTGGATGACCCTGGCATAGACCCGTGACGTCGGCTCGTCGGGCGGCGGCGCGGCTTCGGCGATCTCGACGGCCTTCGCCAGGACGTAGACCACTTCCTCGTCGATCGCGGTCTCCTCGGCTTCGGTGAGGAGGCGGTTCTCGATCAGGTACTGGCGAAGCCGGGCCACCGGGTCCTTCTTCCTCCAGGTCTCGACCTCCTCCCTGCTCCGGTAGAGGGCGTCGTTGTCGTCGGAGGTGTGGGCGTAGTAGCGGTAAGTGTCGGCCTCGATCAGGGTTGGCCCTTCGCCAGAACGGGCCCGGGCCACTGCCTCCTGCATGGCTTGGACCACGACCATGGGGTTGTTGCCGTCGATCGACACCCCAGGGAATCCGTATCCCTGAGCTCGCTCGAAGAGATTTCCGGCCACTTCCTCCTCGGAGGGGACCGAGATGGCGTAGTGGTTGTTCTCGATGACGAAGATGAGTGGGAGCTTGTGAATCCCAGCCCAGTTCATGGCTTCGTGCCAGTCGCCTTCAGAGGTGGAGCCTTCACCCCCATAGACGACGACCACCGAGTCCTCTCCTCGGGCCACAACCCCCTGGGCGATGCCAACCGCATGCGGATACTGGGTCCCGATCACCGAGGACTGGCTGAGGACACGCAGTTTTCGTGACGACCAATGTCCGGGCAGCTGGCGGCCTCCGGACATGATGTCGGTCTTCCTGGCGAACACGGCGAGGAAAATCTGCTCGGGAGTGAATCCCCAGGCCAGCCCGACTCCCATGTCGCGGTAGTAAGGGAGGACCCAATCCTTGGCCTTGTCCAGGGCGAACACCGAGCCCACCTGAATCGCCTCGTGACCGGATGCTCCGAGCACGAACGCGGCCCGTCCCTGCCGTTGCAGCGCCCACATCCGGTCGTCCACCCGGCGGGCGACCAACATGAGCCGGTACATCTCGATGATCTGCGCGTCGCTGAGATCGAGGTCACGATGACTCAGGTTGTTGTCGAACGCTTGCATCGTTCTACCCGTCGAGAACCGGTTCGTGAGCCTCGCGCGCGACCTCGTCGAATACCACCGAGCTCCGTCCTCCTCTCAACCGGGTGGGGTCACACCGTTCTTCGATACTACCCAACGACCTCTGCCAGGATGAGGGCGTGATCAAGACCTCTTTTCTCAGGGTCTACACCCCCGACGTGGCCGACGGCGACGACCCGGTGCCCGGATTCGTGCGCTCGTACGGGCTCCTCTCGGAGACCGAGAGCGACGGGGATTGGGCAGTCGAGTGGGAGGGTCGCCGTCTGGTCTGCCCCCGGAATCTCAGGCTGCGCGTCCTCGAGTCGACGGTGGCTTTTGCCAACGCGTTCCGTGGCATGGGAGCTGGGCTGATACCCGAGGAGGCAGCGCGCTCCGCTGATCAGGAACTGAGGCGCTACCACGAGATGCATCCTTCGCACCGTTCACATGTGCTCACCTCGGCCTGGCATGTTCCGGTGCGTTGGTTCACCGCCTTCGTCTCCGATGACAAAGAGGTCTATGACATCGGGGGTCAGGCCCGTCTTCGCTATCGGGTCGATCTCGACGTGGCCTGCGAGCGTGTCGAGCGGGTGCTCGAGGTGTTGCGGGGCTTGCAGATCTTCCAGGGACCGGCCGAGGAGTTGGGCCAGCTTTCGGAGTGGTTGAGCCTATTCCCCGACGATTCGATGCTCGAGCTGGACTATGACCAGGTGTCGGAGCTTTTCGACCCCCAGGACCTGGTCTTCGACGAGTCGGTCGAGCTGGTGCAGCAATCGGTGAACGCCCTCGCCGAAGGTGACATGCTCGCCGCCGGTGAGAACTACGGCCGGGTCGTCACCCGGTGGGCCTCCGCCTTCTCGGTCACCTTCAGCAACTGAAGGGTCACCCCTCACGTCCCATGAGCGGGCGTTCGTCACGAGAATCGTGTCGGCCACTTCTTGACGAACCACCGTCACCGCCTACCATCCACGGCAATGACCTATCACGTCACCGACCGCGCCTGCGTCTGCACTTGTTGTTGTGCCGCCGCGCCGGTTGGGTAGTGATGTCCTGAACAAACAGACCAAGAACAGACACAGACCCGCACCGGCACAGGATGCGGGTTTTTTTTGTGCGCAATTTGAGGAAAGAGAGATGACAACAGCAACAGTCGCCACCTCGCTCGGCTCCGATCGAGATGTGCGGCGCTATCTGGATGTGAGGGATCTGCTCCCCGGGGTGGACAACCCGACCCCCCTGGTGCGGCTCAACCACGTGGTTTCACCGAACAAGGGCGACGTGTACCTCAAATTGGAATGGCTCAACCCATTCGGGTCGATCAAGGACCGCGCGGCCAGCTATCTCCTTGCTGGGATCGTGGAGCGTGGTCTCCTCGGCGAGCGCGACCTGGTCGAGGCCACGTCCGGCAACACCGGCATCGCCCTGGCTGCCCTGGCCGCCCTGAGCGGCATCGGGATCACGGTGACCATCCCCGACGGAGTTCCCGAAGAGAAGAAGATCATCCTGCGCATGCTCGGGGCAGAGGTCTGGGAGACGCCGGACGATCTCTGCCCGGTCGATCTCCCCAAAGACGGTGCCATTGCCCTTGCCAGGTCACTCGCCGCTTCCGAGCACGGAGACCGCTACGTGATGGGAGACCAGTACTCCAACGAAGACAACGTCACCGCCCACTATGAGACCACCGGGCCCGAGATCTGGAGACAGACGGACGGCAGGGTCGGGTGGTTCGTGGCGGGGCTGGGCACCGGAGGGACCATCACCGGTGTCGGCCGATTTCTGAAAGAGCGTGACCCCTCGATTCGGGTTATCGGGATCGAGCCACAGCCGGGTCATCGCCTCCCCGGTCTCAAGAGCTTCCAGGAGGCGAAACAACCCGCGATCCTCGACTGGGACGTCATCGACGACGTGATCAGGGTCGACGACGGGCCCGCCTACGAGACGACTAGACGGCTTTGGCGCGAAGAGGGGCTGACCGTGGGCCCATCGACCGGCGCCGTGGTCGACGGCATCGGGCAACTGGAGACCGCCAGGGGTGACGTGATCGTGGGGATCTCGGCCGATTCGGGCTTCAAATACACCAGCTATTTCGCGGAGATCCTCGGTGACGAGGGTCTGCCCCGCGCATGAACGAGAACAAGGAGAACAAATGACGACCCAATACGACATACCGATCGGAGAGGTCAAGGTCGACGCCGAGCTCGACACCTCCGGACTGCTCTGCCCGCTTCCCGTCTACAAGGCGTCTATCGCCCTCGGCCAGCTGTCCCGGGGTCAGGTGCTGCGCTTGACCAGCACCGATCCGGGATCCCTGGAGGACATCCCGGCATTGACTCGGCAGCTGGGCGACGTCTTGCTCGGTGTCGAGGTCCTGGCGGACCGTCAATTGTTCTGGATCGAGAAGGGAGACCGGCCATGACTGACACTCTGGAGCGGCTCCAACCCCAAGAAGCGGCGGCGCCGGCTAAGCCAAAGCGGATCGCGCTGATCGCGTCCAAAGGAACACTCGATCAGGCCTATCCCCCTCTGATCCTGGCCACCACCGCGGCCAGCCTGGGTTGGGAGGCGGGGATCTTCTTCACCTTCTACGGGCTCGACATCCTCCATCAGGATCGATTCGAGAAGTTGAAGGTTGCGTCGCTGGCCAACCCGGCCGGCCCGATTCAACTGCCCAACATCCTGGGTGCCCTTCCCGGGGCTACCGCGGCCGCCACCGCCATGATGAAGAAGTGGATGAACGCGGCCAACATGCCGTCGGTCCCCGAGTTCATCGAGATGACGCAGGGTCTTGGTGTGAGGTTCTTTGCCTGCTCGACGACCATGGGGGTGATGGGGGTCGAGGAGGGCGACCTGATCAAGGGAGCTGAGATCGCCGGTGCCGCCGCCTTCCTCGACTACGCGGCGGAGGCGGATATCCAGCTGTTCATCTAGCTGTTCATCTAGGAGGCAGCGGGTCGATAGGCGACACAGTCGATCTCGACTGCGGCACCCAAGGCCAGGTCGGCCCCGCCGATCGTGATCCGTGCCGGAGGTGAGCTCTCGAACACCGTCACATAGACGTCGTTCATCTCGCTGAAGGTGCCCATGTCGTGGAGATAGACATTGACCTTGACGACGTCTTCGAGCCCGGCTCCGCATGCTTCGAGGATCCGCCTGATGTTGTTGAGGACTTGGGAGGTTTCGGGCCCGGTGCCGCCCGGCACCAGGTTCATCGTCTCTCCCACAGTGCCCAGTGATCCCGCGACGTGGATGTAGTCGCCGGCCACGACTGCGTGACTGAACGAGGAAAGCCGGGCGAGCCCCGGTGCTATCACTTTTTCCAACTGGCACCTCCTGGCAAATAGAGTCGAATCGGTGAGCCGAGGAGCAAGGTAGTGGGCGATACGCGTCGCACAGGTTGGGGAGGGAAGCCAGTACCTGCACCGAGCCTGGACGAGATCCGGTCCGCATCCGAGCGACTTCGGGGAACGGTGGTGCGGACTCCGCTCGTGGATCTGCACAGCTATGACACTGTCATCGACATCCACCTCAAGCCGGAGGTCCTCCAGCCGGTCGGATCCTTCAAGATCCGCGGTGTTGGCAACTGGGCACTCAGCCTCAGCGAAGCAGAGCGTCGCCGCGGGATCTCGACCACCAGCGCCGGCAACACCGCAGCGGCGCTCGGCTATATGGGGCGACATCTCGGGGTGCCGGCGAGATCGATGGTCCCCTTCACCCTCCACGAGACCAAGCGGCGGATGCTGAGTTCCTACGGCGTGGACCTGGTCGAGGTTGGCATGGAGGACCTCATGGCCTACATGTTCGAGGAGAAATGGCGCGACGAGCCCTACAGCTATCTCAACCCCTGGGGGGAGCCGTTGATGATCGCCGGCCACGCCACGATCGGGGTCGAGATCTTCGAGGACCTCCCCGAGATCGAATCGGTGTTCGTCCCGGTGGGCGGTGGCGCCTTGCTGTGCGGGGTGGCAGCGGCCTTGAAGGCGCTCAAGCCTTCAGTACGGGTGTACGCGGTGCAGGCGGCGGTGAACTCCGCTCTCTCCGCGGC
>JALYNX010000259.1 GCA_030772935.1 Actinomycetota bacterium
AAGGTGCGCAAGAGGTCCGACTGGTAACGGTCTGCGATTTGGGCGAGCTCATCGGCGAGGTCCCTGGCAACTTCGACCTCGCTGGCACCTAAGGCGATCTCGATCGCGGCCGGGATCAGCTTGGCCCGCCCCAGATAGTCGTCGGTGGCGGTGAGGGCTGACCGGATATCCGACCAGGCTTCCCGGACGTCGTGTCGGGCAAGCGCCAGAAGCGCAAGACCCGGCATCGGACTGAAGCCAAGTGAATGTGCCTTCATGAAGGCTTCTTCGGCGCCCTCGAGGTCGCCGGTGTTGAGCCGGACCATCCCCAGTTCATTGAACGCCCGTGCTTGGTAGGGACGGATAATCACCAACTCGTCGGCAGCCCGACTGGCTTCCGCCTCGGCCGCCGGCCACTCGCCTCTCAGCCGCATGAACTCGGATCGTCGAATACGACATGCTCCGGGAAACCCACCACCTCGCCCGAGGGTTTCGCACCATCGCATCGTTTCGTCGCTCCATTCGGTTGCCCTCTTGTAGTCGGCTGTCGATGCGGTGACCTCGATCGTGTTGCAGAGAATCCTGCCGGTGACCCTGGGACCGAGCTCTCGGGCAACAGCGCTGACCAAGGCCTCCTCCATCATGGCCATCCCCGTGTCGACTTCACCGAGGAAGACCATGTACCGCCCGCGATCGTGCAGACCCAACATCTCGAGATCCCGGTCACCAATGCGGGCACCGATCTCCTGGACCTCTGTCGCGAGAGCTAATGCCTTCCGAAGTCCATCCTCCGAGCCCGAGACGTTGTTTGATTCGAGGCGCCGGAGATGCCCCAGGGCAGGAGTCTCATCGAGCCCGTCGAGGAGACCGGCTGCCCGCCGGCTCCATCCGCTGGCCAACGAAGACTGGAGGCGTTGACCGTAGATCTCGGCCATCCGGACCGCGACTCTGGCTGCATCCGGCTTTCTTCCCTGTGACAGGTAGGCGGCCACCGCGCGTTCTCCGGCTGCCAGGGAATCATCGATCTGCCAGTTCCACCATGAGGCTTCAGCCAACACCTCCAATGACTCCGGATCTGCCCCGGGATCACCGAGCAACGGGTGCAGAGTGGCGTGCGCCTCATCCCACTCATGATTGGCGAAGGCTTCGAGACCACGATTGAGTTCGGATTCAGAAACTCCCACGGCTCGACCCCCACGAAATTGTCAGGTCACGTCCACCCAGCCAGTGATGCTTGCCGCGTGCCCGTCAGGATCATAGAAATGCGCAGCGAGCAGGTTGCGTGCCCCATCCGAGGTGACGATTCTCGGCTCGATCTCGAACGGGACGCCGCGCTCAGCCATCACCGGAAAGGCAGTGGAGATGTCGTCCACCTCGAGGACGATCTCGGTCATCGAGTGGTCCTCGACGGAGCGGTCGACCTGATTGACCGCCAACTGGATTGAGCCACCGTCGAGAAAAGCAAAAGCCTCATGACGGCGGAGGAGGGCAAGTCCGACCTGATTCGACCAGAAGTCGACCGCACGATCGAGATCCGACGTGCGAAGCATGACGGTGGAGACCTTCATCGCCTCCACGCTACCGATCGATTGCTGGCTCTAGTCGAGTTCGTCCCACCAAATAGCGACCATCGAGTAGACCCCGATGACGACCATGAGGACTCCTGCAACCCCGGCCACGAGATTCAAGAACAAGCCCATACCGACATCATCGGACGTGGGTGTGACAAATTACATAGCGCGAGAAACCCATTCAGTTTTCCCGCTCGAGTGATATCAACCGGCCTCGGCTAGCGATAACGCCAGACGATGCGTCCCCGGGTCGGGTCATAGGTCGAGACCTCGACGTCGACAGTGTCACCGGGAAGGACACGAATCCCACGGCCGCGGCGCATGCGGCCCGAGGGTTTGGCGAGCAACTCGAATCCGCTTTCCAACTTCACCTCGAAGGTGGAGTCGGGGAGCATCTTCACAACGGTGCCTCGCATCCGTATGTATTCGTCTTCGTCTTTGGCCATGTTTTCCTTAGGGAACGGCTCCACGATAGGAGGATGAGGGGCGTTGTGAGAATGCGATCAAACCGCCGCCAGCCGAAGACTGGAGACCGAGGCGATCCTCTCGAAGTCGGAGTCGGCGGCGAGCAATGGGACGTCTTTGCCGATGGCGACCGCTGCCACCAGAAGGTCACTGCTGTTGGCCGGGGTGAACCCCGCCTGACGGCATCGTCTGAAGAGCTCGGCTGCAACCTCGTAGTCGAAGAGCGGCCTGGTCGGAAGCATCAGACACCGGTTCATCAGAGCCCACAGCTTTCCTCGCTGTTCGGGGTCTTTCGCCCCTGAAAGGAGTTCCATGATGACGACGTCTGTGGTCGCGATCGGGTGACCCTGAGTTCCCACCATGGACCGGACCGCAACATTCACCTGCGAGCCGGTGGCCCGGAGATACTCAACCCAGGCGGAGGTGTCCAGAAGCGTCGTCAATCCCATTCCTCGATCACGACCACCCCGCGGATCTCGGTCAGATCACCCTCCCATCCGAAACCCTCCATCGCCAGGGCCTCGTCCTTGCTCATCACCCCGCCCACCAATCTCCGCAAGGCCAGATCGACTGCTTCCCTCTTAGTGCGCAGCCCATACCGCTGCATGGCCATTTCGACGAGCTTGTCGTCGAGATCGATGTTGGTTCTGGCCATGTGTACACCATGATACACATCATGGTGTACAGAACTCAGCTGCCGGTGCCGGCCGCAGCCTCGACTGCACCTTCGACCAGGCTTCGGATTTCCTCGAGGAGGCGCTTCGCCTCGTCGACCGAGCGTTGGTAACCGGCGAGGTCCCCGGCCCGAAGCGCGGTGTCGGCTTGTTCGAAGGCGGCGGTAGCCTGATCCAACAGCTGTTCAATGGTGGTGCCGTCAGGAGTGGTCGGCTCCTCGACCGGTCCCCCGTCCTCACCGCCGAACACCAGACCCAGCGCGCCATCGAGAGTCTCCGCCCACTCCACCTGGTCTCCGTAGACA
>JALYNX010000260.1 GCA_030772935.1 Actinomycetota bacterium
CTCGAATAGCGTCACCAGTGCGGGCATTCTAAAGAACAACGTTCAGCCAAAGGGGAGCGGATGGCGCTGACGACAAACACTTCTGCGCCTTACGGAGCCGGCACCCCGCCGGCCGATGAGATCGTCAAGCGCAAGCGGCTTAGGACTAGATTGCGCATTCTGTGTGTCAGGCTGTTCTTGCTTTGGCTTCCGTTCTCGCTCGGCTGTCTGGTTGCAATTCCGTTATCACTGATAGCAATCCTCGGCGGTAGCGTCTACGCGAAGAACTTGCTGCTGGCGATGGACAAGCTTGGGGCTGCGTCGATGAAGTTCAGCGGAGTGAATACCGTCAGCGCAGAGTGCGGCAGGCTACTCCACGAAATGAAGGACGGCCTCACCGCCAGCTGTATCTTCTGCAAGCTCCTGTGCCGGTTTATCCATGAAATGGATGCCGGTCACTGTGACAGAAACGCCAGGAACGATGGGCTAATAACCGATCTCCAAACTTCCTCAACCCTGGACGTGACAGCAGGCGAACGCGCGCCCACCGTTTGATAGGCCAACTAGCACTCGCTGTCCGCGATAGCGGATGCGATGCGATACTCTGAGCCATTAAGCGGACATTTCCGGTCCTTACGTAATGCGACCCCTTCGGTATTCCATCAACGTCACATTGGACGGGTGTTGCGATCATCGTGCGATCGTCCCGGACGAAGATCTGCATCGTCACGCGGTCGAGAACCTCGAGCAGGCCGATGCCCTCCTCTTTGGCCGGGTGACCTACGAAATGATGGAGGCAGCATGGCGGCTTCCGGCGCCGACGGGAGCGAGGCCCGATTGGATGGAACCCTTCGCCCGGACGATCGACGCGGCAAAGAAGTACGTCGTGTCGAGCACCCTGGACCGGGTCGATTGGAACGCGGAGCTCGTGCGCGGTGACCTGGGGGAGGCCGTTCAGCAGCTCAAGCGGGAGCCGGGTGAGGGACTGTTCGTGGGAGGCGTGATGCTCCCGCTGGCGTTGGCGGAGCTGGGATTGATCGATGAGTACGAGTTCGTGGTGCACCCCAGGCTCGCGGGCCATGGGCCGACGTTGTTCGCCGGGCTATCGAAGCGTATCGACTTGAAGCTCGTGAGCCGGATGGAGTTCGGCTCGGGGGCGATGGCGATGCGGTATGAGCCGAGAAGGTAGCCATCGGGTTTGTTAGCCCGAGTCGACTGGATCATGGTCCAAGCGGACTCACATCCACCACGCGAAGCGCTCCCGGCCTTAAGTTCAGAACCGAGCCAGGTCCGCCTCGGCGTAGACCGCCACCGCCTCGTCGGCCCTGCAGACCGCTTGGAGCGAATCGGCCAGCTCGGCGACACGGCCACCGGGAACCGCAACGGTCAATTCGTCGTCACCCATCCCGGTCCTGGCCCGTGAGAGGGCACATCCCATCGAGGCGGCGATGACACCGGTGTCGGCTGCCCGGGGCAGGATCTGACACTGCGGCTTGCCTGACCACTCGACTTCTACCGCGTCGTTGATCTCCATCATCTGGCGGGGAGTGACCCGCAGCAACACGACATCCGGAACCGACTTGGCCTCCGCCAGCGGCCCGTAGCGGACACCCTGGGGTCGGCGGGAAAGCGCAGCGACCCCGCCGAATGCCTCCATGGTCACCCATCCCACGTCGAGGAGCGCGGCGACATCGTTCTTGTCCAGGATGTCACCGGCCTCGGCGAAGCCATGGGTGAATCTCCCAACCGAGCAGTTGCCATGGTCCTCGGCCACGGTGTCGAACGTGTACTCATGGGCGTGCATCCAGAAGACACAGGGCGCCGCGGCCCGGCCTGACCGTCCGTCCTCGGTTGGCTCCGACATCGGCTCTGCAAAGCGAGGAACCCCGTTGTTCGGGACTTCATCGTGGAAGGTGATGGCTATGGGTGAGTGCTCGAGCCCGAGCAAAGTGGTCAGGGCGTCCGAGACGGCGGAGAGGCTCATTGAGTCCTTTCGAGGTTGGTGGCCAACTTAGCGAACTCGCTCGAAGCCAAGTTTGGGGTCGAGGAAGAGGGCGATGACTTCCAGATCGGGAAACCGATCGGCTATCACCGCGACAGCATTTCGGAGCTGGGTCTTCTGTTCGGCGTCGGGGACCGGATTTCCCGCACAGTCAGAGTGGGCCACGATCGCCACCTGACTCGTTCCGTGAGCCTCGATCGACACAGCCACACTCCTGAGCAGCCCTTCACCGGTGGCATCAACCGCACCATCGAGATGCTTCACCGCCCCCGTTGTCGTGATGTTGTCGATGTGGCGGGCACCGAACCGCGTCATCAGCTGGTCGATGGTGCGGGTTTGGATCCGCCCGTCCATACAGTTGATGACCGCGGCGAACCTCTCATTCGAAGACATCGGTGGCAGCCTACGAGTGTGTGGCAGGTGCGGCTTGGACGAAGGCTGCGCTCCCCTACACTCCGCACCATGTGGTGGATCATCGGAATTGTCGGCGCCCTTCTGCTCTTCGGTGTCGTCATCTACAACCGCCTGATTCAGGCCCGGAACCGCGTCGACAACTCCTGGGCCCAGGTGGAGGTTCAGCTGAAGCGGCGTTACGACCTCATCCCCAATCTGGTGGAAACGGTCAAGGGCTATGCCACCCATGAGCAGCAGACCTTCGAGCGGGTGACCCAGGCTCGCAACGCGGCCGCTTCGGCGAGCGGGCCGGCGGAAGCGGCCCAGGCTGAGGGCTTTCTCACCCAGGCGCTACGACAGTTGTTCGCGGTGGCTGAGGCCTACCCCGAGCTCCGTGCTTCGGAGAACTTCCAGGGCCTCCAAGCAGAGCTTGCCGAGACCGAGAACAAGATCGCGGTCTCCCGCCAGATCTACAACGACACGGTGCTCACCTTCAACAACACGGTTCAGCAGGTGCCGACGAACTTGGTTGCCGGGATCTTTGGTTTCACAATCCGAGAGTTCTTCGAGGCGGGCCCGGAGGCGGAGCAAGCCCCAACCGTCGACTTCTGAGTTGAGCCGCCTCGCCCGGCTCTCCCTGGTCCTTCTCCTGGTAGTCGGCCCGGCCACGGCGGCTTTCGCCAAGTCGTTCTGGCTTTCAAATGCCGATGTCGCGGTGGTGGTCAACGACGATGGGTCGCTCTCGGTGACCGAGATCCTGCGTTTCGATTTCTCGGGTGATTTCTCCGGTGCCTATCGCGATATTCCGCTCGAACCCGGCCAAAGGGTGTCTTCGATCGTTGTCAGCGACGAGACGACCACCTATACCCCGGGTGGCTGCACCGAGCTCGGGTGCTCATCCCCACCCGGCACCTATGGGGTGGCCGAATTCAACGACCTGGTGCGAATCGTCTGGCATCACAGGTCTGAGGACGAGACTCGGCTCTTCAAGATCACCTATGTGATGACCGGGCTGACGACGGTCTACGACGACGTGGCCGATATGAATCTCAAAGTCTGGGGCGATCATTGGGCAGTCGGGCTCGATCGTCTCAACGCCACCGTGGACCTGCCCGGCAATCCGGCGTCCGGCGAAGTCAGGGTGTGGGGCCACCCATTTGGAGTGGACGGGGTCACTTCGCTGGGCGACGGCGAAATCTCGCCCTCGCTCGAGGCCAGCGACATCCCAGCGGAGCAGTGGGTCGAGATCCGGGTGGTGTTCCCCAGGGAGCTGTTGTCATCGACCAGCGGGGCAACGGTTGTCTCGGGGGAGGGTCTTCCGACCATCCTTGCCGAAGAGGAAGTGTTCGCCGACGACGCCGAGCAGGCAGCCAGGGCTGGGCGCACCGGTCTGATCTGGGGGAGCGTGCTCGCGGTGCTCACCGCCGTGGGCCTCGGAGGACTTGTCTATTTCAGATACGGCAGGGAGCCCCGTGTCGACTATGACCGCCAGTACGAGCAGGAGCCGCCTTCCGATCTGACTCCGGCCGAGGTCGGGGCGCTGGTTTCACAGGGGAGCGTTACCGAGAAGGAATTCACCGCGACCATGTTCGACCTCATCCGGCGCGGGGCGATCGGAGCCAGTCCTTCTCAGGTCGAGCGCTCTACATGGGGCGGGATGAAGACCGAGACCATCACCGATCTGGTCCTCTCGGTACCCGAGAAGGAAACCGAGCTCACCAACTTCGAGCAGTCCCTGATGAGCGTGGTTGGCCGCGTTCTCGAGCTGGGTCCCCGGCCTCTTCACGAGTTCAAGGAGGCGATCAGGGACGATGCCGCCGCCAACGCCAAGAGCTACGAGCACTTCCGGGATCAGGCGATGAGCGCGGTGCGGAGAGGCGGTCTGCTCGACGACGCCGGCTATGGGGTGTCCTGGGCGGTTCGGTTGATCATGGCCGGAGCGGTCATCGGCTCCTTCCTGCTGCTGCCGAAGTTGTTGTCCAATGTCCCTGGCGGCGATGTGATCGCGGCGTTGATCTCGATCGGGCTCCTGGTGGGAACTATGTTCCTGTTCATACTCCTCAGCTTCCGCCGAGTGAGGAATCGCCGTTCCAAGAAGGGCGCCCTGGAGTCGGCCCGGTGGGAGGCTTTCCGCAGGTATCTGACTGACTTCTCCAGACTCAAGGAGGCCCCGCCGATCTCACTCGAGCTCTGGGATCGCTATCTGGTGTACGCCATCGTCTTTGGAGTGGCGGCCGAAGTCCTGCAACAGGCGAGGTTGCACGCCCCACCGGAGTTGGAGACCACCTCGTCGATCTATTGGTTCGGCACCTACGGCTATTCCGGCGGTCATAGCGAAAATGCCTTCGCCGGCATCCAGTCCTCCCTCTCGGGAGCTTTCAGTCCGCCATCCTCCGGTGGTGGTGGCGGTGGGTTCTCCGGGGGCGGAGGAGGCGGCGGAGGAGGCGGCGGTGGAGGTGCCTGGTAGTCGGACCTACGCCGACAACAGATAGAACGCCGAGAATCTATTGCTGATGTCCTCCAAGACCTCGAAGTTGGTGAAGCCGGCGTCGTTGGCGTAGCGCTCGGCCTTCTGCCGACCCCAGGCCGCACCAAGGCCCTCACCTCCTATCGCCAGGGACTGGGTCATGCAATGCAGAGTCGAGATGCCGTAGAGCAGGGCACCGCGCGGGTGCAGGTTGTCCTCGAGATTGGAGCTGGCGTTGGGCTCCATCATCAGATAGAGGCCATCATCGGCCAGCGCTTCTCGAATCCGGCGCATACCGTCCTGGGGCTCGGCCAGGTCGTGGATGACGTCGAAGCTGGTTACGAGGTCGAATTTCGGGTCGACCGGGATGTTCTCGACACCGGCAGCCAGAAATGTGGCATTGGGGATCGCCCTCGATCTCTGCGCTGCCACGTCGATGGATGCCTCGGAGTTGTCGAAGCCGAATACCTGACAATTAGGGAAGGCCTGAGCGATCAGGATGGCGGCACTTCCCGTGCCACAACCGACGTCGGCCACCCGGATCCCTGATTGAAGCCGGTCGGCCAAGCCGGGCACCGCGGGTAGCCAACGGTTGGTGAGAAAGATCCGTTGTGAAGGGCCGTTGCCCCGGCCGATGCCACGTATCAGCCCAGGGCCAAACTTCTCGAAAGCCACCCCGCCACTGTTGATCGTGGCATTGGCGACTCCATCGAGCTGGCCCATGACGGCAGGGATCATGTCGAACCAGCCACCCATGAAGTACGGGCTTTCCTCGTCTGACAAGAACAGAGCGTGCTCGGGAGGCAGGTCGAACCGCTCGGATTCGGGGTCGTAGTCCACCACCCCGGCCGCAGCCAATCCGGAGAGGATCTCCTCCACATATCTCTGGTCGAGGCCGGCGCCGACTGCGATCTCGGCACTGGTGCCGCCCTGGACCGACTCGAGATACTCGGAAAGACCGCTCCGATCAGCAACCGCTAGGAGCCCGATGGTGGTCGCCCCGGAAGCAAGCTCGATGAAACGATCGAGAAATGCCTCGATCTTCTGTCGATCCACGGTTTCTCCCTTCAGTTCGCGGCTTGGAATCTACGCCGAGTCGGCGACGAG
Organism: Actinomycetota bacterium; assembly: GCA_030772935.1. Classification (GTDB taxonomy): domain Bacteria; phylum Actinomycetota; class Acidimicrobiia; order Spongiisociales; family ZC4RG35; genus JALYNX01. The sequence goes on from JALYNX010000260.1 coordinate 5,949, forward strand.
CACCCCAGCCCGGATCGTCTTCCATGCCAGGTTGGTGGCGGGCCGGTAGGCGAGATGGCTCTCAGCGGGTGCATCCAGTATCACCAGGTCGCCAACGGCTCCTGACACGATCAGTCCGCGGTCGTCGAGGCCGAGGGAAATGGCTCCGCCCCGAGTGGCGGCGAAGACCGCCTGTTGGACGGTGAGTCCCATCAACACGCAGGCCAGCGAGATCACCAATCCCATCGACTCGAGGTAGGAGGTTCCCGGGTTGCAGTCGGTGGCGAGGGCGACGGTCACCCCGCGGTCGTGAAGCATCGATCCCGGTGCTTGGGGCTTGCGCAGGGAGTAGGAGGCCCCCGGGGTGAGGACGGCGCAGACGCCGGCTTGCGCCAGGGCATCAGCATCCTCCTCGGTGGCCTGGTCGAGGTGATCTGCCGACGCGGCTCGGAGCTCGGCAGCCAGAAGGGCGCCTCCGCTGTGTGTCAACTGCTCGGCATGAACCCGGGCCGCCAGACCGTGGGAAGCTGCGGCCTCGAAGATCCGTCTCGCCTGCTCGACGCTGAACGCGCCCTCCTCGACGAAGACATCGCAATAGTCGGCCCCCGGAGCCAGCGCTGGAAGCATCTCTTCGATGATCAAGTCGACGTATCCGTCCGGGTCGTCGCGATACTCGATCGGGACAGTGTGGGCCCCGAGGAACGTGGTCCTGACTGTGATCGGCAACTCGTCTCCGAGGCGACGAGCCACCCGCATCAGCTTCTGTTCGGTCTCGAGATCCAATCCGTACCCCGTCTTGATCTCGACGGTGGTCGTGCCCCCGGCGATCATTCGACGGGCCCGTCCCGCGGCCTCCCGGAAAAGGTCGTCCTCGGACGTGGCTCTGGTCGCCGCGACCGTGGTGAGGATCCCCCCGCCGGTGTACGCAGTCCCGGCGAGACGCGAGGCGAATTCATCGGCGCGGTCACCGGCGAAAACCAGATGAGTGTGGGCGTCGACGAATCCGGGGATCACGGCCCGGCCCTCACAATCGATCCGTTGGCCCGATTCCTGGGAGGGGGCATCGACCTCAGGCCCGGCGTAGGTGATTCGCCCGCCTTCCATGGCCACTGCGACGTCGGAGAGAGGGGGGCCATCGTTGGTCACCAGCCTCCCGATGCCAGTGAGCAGGAGATCTGTCATCCGAGGTGTCCGGAGACCACCGCCTCGATCGCCCCCGATCCGATCAGCTGCGAAACCGTCTCGATCTCGTCTGCCAGCGGGCGATCCTCGGCCAACGGTGGGACGTGCTCGCGAATCAACGAGACCACTGCTCCGGTCCCGGGGGCGGGGCGCAGCGGCTTGCGGTACTCGAGAGCTTGGGCGGCACACAGCATCTCCACCGCCAGCACGCGGCGTGTGTTTTCCAGTACGGGGAAGAGTTTTCGCCCCGCGCCCCAACCCATCGAGACGTGGTCCTCCTGCATCCCCGAAGTCGGGATCGACTCCACTGACGCCGGATGGGAGAGGACCCGGTTCTCGGCCACCAGCGCCGCCTGGGTGTATTGGCTGATCATGTAGCCAGAGTTGACACCTGGATCGGGTGAGAGAAAAGCCGGGAGACCGGCGGAGCGAGTCGGGTCGAGCATGCGGTCGGTCCGTCGCTCCGAGATCGATCCCAGTTCGGTCACCGCGATGGCACAGAAGTCGAGGACGAAGGCAAGCGGCTGGCCATGGAAGTTGCCGGCCGAGATCACCTCGGCGGTCTCGGGGAAGACGATCGGGTTGTCGACGACCGAGCCCATCTCGATCTCGAGAACCCGCTCCATGTGGTCGAGGGTGTCGGCCACCGCGCCGTGGACCTGGGGGGCACAACGCAGTGAGTAGGCGTCCTGGACGGCGTGGTGGAAATCATCCGCATGACTGGCGCCGATTTCGCTCCCATCGAGGAGTGCGGCGATATGACCGGCCGAGCGTCGTTGCCCGGGGTGGGGGCGGAGGGCGTGAATCTCAGGCCGGAACGGTCGGGAGCTGCCCAGAACCGCTTCCACGGTAAGGGCGCAGGCGACGTCCGCCGCGTGCAAGAGGCGGTTGGACTGGTCGTGGGCCAGGATGCCCATCGCCGTCATGCCCTCGGTCCCATTGAGCAGAGAGAGGCCTTCCTTGGTGTGGAGACGCAGCGCCCCGAGACCCGCTTTCGCCAGCGCTTCCCCTGCAGGAAGAATCTCGCCATTCCAACGAACCTTCCCCTCGCCGATCAAGGGGAGGGCGAGATGGGCGAACGGTGCCAGGTCTCCAGAGGCCCCAACCGAGCCCTGGGACGGGACGAGGGGCAGGATGCCCATATTGAGCATCTCGACGAGTCGCTCGACGATCTCGACGCGAACCCCGGAGTGGCCTTGGGCCAGGGTGCGCGCCCGGAGCAGCAGCATCGCTCGGACCATGACGTCCGGAAGCGGCTCCCCGACTCCCGCCGCATGGGACCGGATCAGGTTGTATTGAAGAGCCTCGGACTGGTGACGACCGATGTGGGTGGATGCCAGGGCGCCGAAACCCGTCGTGATCCCATAGACCACCTCACTGGAGTCGACCGCAAACTGGACAACGTCTCGGGCGAGGGCCATCCGATCCGCCACTTGGGGACCTACAGCCACACGGGCCCCGTCTCGGGCGACCGAAATCACATCGGACCTGGTCAGAGGCCCGCCGTCGATGACGATGCTGTTCACGCTCGTTCACGGTACAGAGTGGATTAACTGGAAGTTCCGATCTTCCGATACCGTTGTTCATGAAGATGACCGACTTGACACCGCTTCTCAAAGAACCCGGGGCCTCGATTGCCGTGATTGGCGCCACCGACCGTCCTGGCAAATACGGGGGCATCATCTACCGGGATCTGAAGGCGAAGGGATACAAAGTCTTTGCAGTCAATCCATATCGGGAAACCGTCGATGGTGACCCTTGCTACCACTCGGTCGCCGATCTCCCAGAGACACCCGCCATTGCTGATTTCGTCATCCCAGCCGAGCGGGGTCTCACGGTGCTCGACGAGTGCGAGCAGGCGGGCATTCTCAACATCTGGGTCCAGCCCGGAGCCGACTCACCTCAGCTCGAGGAGCGACTCGCCAGAGGGCCCTTCGTGTGGATCACCCGGGCCTGCATCATGGTGCGAGCCGGCCACGCGGTCGCCTAGGCCTAGATCTTCCCCCCGAAGAGCTCGCGGGCGATGATGTTGCGCTGGATCTCTGATGTTCCTTCGTAGATACGAGGTGCCCTGACCTCGACGTAGAGATGGGCCAGGGTGGAGCCCGCCTCCAGCCCTCTCGCCCCCAGCACCTGGATCGCCACGTCGACCGCCTTCTGCGCGGTTTCAGTTGCATGAAGTTTGGCCATCGCCGCCTTCCCGGTCAGCGTTTCCCGGTCACCAGAGTCGTGGGCTCCGGCCGCCGAGTACACCAGGTGCCCCGCCGCCTCGATTGCGAGCCGAACATCGGCGAGTTGGTGTGACACCCCTTGGAAGTCCGAGATCGGGGTCCCGAAGGCGGTCCGTGTGGTTGCGTGATCCACAGCGATGCTCAGCGCCGCCTCCGCCATTCCCAGGGCAAAGGCGCCGACACTGGGCCGGAACAGATCGAGGGTCTGCATCGCCACCCGGAACCCGTGGTCGACCTCGCCCAGGACATGGGAAGCGGGAACGAAGACGCCGTCGAAGAGCAGTCGGCCCAGCGGGTGAGGTGAGATCATCGGAATCGCCTCCCCGCTCAGCCCGTCGGCGGCGCCACCAACCACGAAGGCGGTGACTCCGCGCGCTCCAGCCCCGGCGGTGGTCCTCGCAAAGACGGTGTAGACGTCAGCGTCCGGTGCGTTCGAGATGTAGGCCTTCTCACCTGTGAGGCGGTATCCATCTCCGTCCGGCTCGGCTTTCGTCGTCAAGGCTGCGGCGTCTGATCCCGCTCCCGGCTCGGTGAGGGCAAATGCAGCGACCGCCTGTCCGGATCGAATCAAATGGATCCACTGCTCTTGGGCGGTCGGGGACCCCGCCAGGTGGATTGGTATGGCGCCGAGCCCTTGGACGGCAAACGTGGTTTCGGCCTCGGTCGAAACCCGGGCTAGGCCCTGGCGTATCGCGCAGAGATCGGTGGCGGTCACCCCTTGCGTGGCGAAGAGATGGTCGAACAAGCCGTGTTCGGCGATGGCCTTCACCAGATCCCTGTTGACCCGGCCCGACTCGCCCTTTTCGGCGACGTCGAGCAGGGAACGTGCGATGCGCTCGGATTCGTCGACCAGGGGAAGGGGGTTCACGACGACTCTCAAGTTACCGACATCGGGTCGATTCGGCCCGTCGCCGACCAAAGCCTCCCGGCATAATGCCTCCACGGACAACCGAAGGGGGTAAGAAAATGGGCATAGCTCCACCCGGCGTGAGGAATCTGATTCGTGCTGCCCTGGTGATCTTTGTGATCACCGTCGTGATCGGGATTCTCAATGGGACGGATGTCTGGGAGCCACCCCGCAACACGCTGCTCACTCACGTGCACGCCGGGACCTTGGGTTGGGTCACCCTGGGGA
>JALYNX010000261.1 GCA_030772935.1 Actinomycetota bacterium
GTGCATATGCGCTCTCGAGACCGGAGTCCCCGAGGAGGAACGAGTTGTAACCCACGATGTGGGCGAAGGCTTCGCCTTTCGGGTAGGTGCGGACAAAGGAACGCGGATCCAAGGGGTCGACTACCGATTCGGCGACCACTGTGCCGTCGATGGTGACGATCAAGCCCCGTTCCTTCCCCCGTTCTGACAGCGCGGGCCGGGCGTTGCGGGGATCGGCCTTGAGGGTGTCGGCATGGACCACCTGAATCCAGGTCACGGCCAACAGCAGCGCGCCAAACGCAGTGAACACCCCGATCGCGATGCGACGCACCGGGCCGTTCACGTCGCCTCCTCGTGACTGATCCGGAGCAGCAGGGCGACCAAGATGATGTTGCCCACCAGAGCCGAGCCACCGTAGGACATGAAGGGAAGCGTGATTCCGGTCAGCGGCACCACCCTGACAACACCCCCGATGATCAGGAAGGTTTGGACTGCGAACACGAAGGTGAGCCCGGCTGCCAACAGCTTGCGAAACATGTCCCGGCTCCGGAACGAGATGCCGAGCCCCACCGCGATCACCAGTGAGAAGAGGGCGAGCACCGAGACCGTGCCAGCGAATCCGAGCTCCTCGCCGACCGCGGCGAAGATGAAGTCAGTCGTGGCGTTGGGGATCAGGTCGGGGCGACCGAGGCCAGGCCCGGCCCCGGAAAGGCTGCCCGTTCCCATGCCGAACAGACCTTGAGCGATCTGGTAGCCCTCGTCGTCGAAATGCTCGAACGGTGTCAGCCAGGCGATGACCCGTCGTTGGACATGGTCGAACATGTAATAGGAGGCAACCCCGGCTGCCGCCGCCATGAACCCCCCAGCCACCAGGTAGCCAGTGGTGCCGGTGGCCGCGTAGAGCAGGAGGACGAAGCCGGCGAAGAGGAGCAATGAGGCTCCCAGGTCACGCTGGGAGATGAGGATGAGGATGCTGACCATCCAGGTCAGCACCAGTGGGATCAGCTGACGGGGCTCGGGGAACCTGATCGGTCCCAAGTGCCGGCGCGCTTCGCGCAACGCCCTTTGATGATCGGCGAGGTAGGCGGCGACGTAGATCACGAATCCGAGCTTGGCGATCTCCGCAGGTTGGAACTGGAGCGTCGTAAAGCCGAGATCGAGCACGATCCAGAGACGTGACCCGTTGACCACCAGACCCTTGAGCGGGAACCCCCAATCGAGGGGCAGGTTGGGGAGGAGCAACAGGCCCAACGAGGTCAGAAGGGTGATGTTGCGATAACGGCGGAGAATGGTGGTCGAGCTTCTGGCGAAGAGGGCGAGCCCGGCGATCGCCACTCCAGCCGCAATCAGCATCCACCATCTCTGCAGCCCTGCCTTCACCGGGTCGAGCCGGTAGATCTCGATGAAACCGAGGGCGGTGAGAGCGGTGACCGGGGCGATGAGCAAGGGGGTGGCCCGCGGTGCCCAGGTCCGAACCGCCAGATGGAGCCCGCCGAAGGCGATCAGAAAGACCAGGAAGGTCAGCGCAGTCTGGGCGTCGACGCTCTGCTCGCGGGCGAAGTTGACCAGCGTTACTCCGAATGCGGCTAGGAACGAGGCCGCGACCACGGTTGCGCCCTCGGCGTTACGTGTCATTCGCTCCGTTTAGGACGTCCGCGATGATGACCGTGACGTTGTCCTGGCCTCCCGCCTTGTTGGCCTTCTCGATCAGTGCCCACACGGTCTCATCGGCGGATTCGGTGGCCAGGTTCTCGATGATCTCCTCATCGGTGAGCATCAGGGTCAGCCCGTCGGAGCAAAGCAAGAGCCGGTCGCCGGGCTCGAGTGGTAGCTCGATCTCGTCGACGTTTACGAAGCGGGTGAGACCGAGACAACGGGTCAGCATGTGACTGTGGGGATGGTCGGCAGCATCCTCGGGCGAAAGCGTCCCCGCTGCCACGTACTGGGCGACGACGGTGTGGTCGTTGGTGAGCTGGCGGAGCTCCCCGTCCCGAAAGAGGTAGGCCCGGCTGTCGCCGATGTGGCCGAAGTGGGCGACGCCTTCGGGAGCCAACTCCACGAGGGTGAGGGTGGTTGCCATCCCCTCCAGATCCGGCTGTCGGGCGACCTGCTCACGGATTGCCCGATTGGCTGCGGCCACCCGGTCGGCGGGAGCGAGGTCCGACGATGCCGCGGTGTTGACCGCGAGCCGGGAGGCCACCTCCCCGGCGATGTGGCCCCCCATGCCGTCGGCCACCATCAGGACGGCAGGACCACTCGATTCTCCAGAGGTGTCGGGGAAGACGGTGTCCTCGTTGTTCGTCCTCGCCATGCCCTGATGAGTGGCGGTCGCCCAGATGTATCTCACCGCACCTCCATGACCGTCTTGCCAACTTGGATGGTGTCCCCCCGCCGCAGAGACGTCGGAGCGGTGACCCGGCGCCCGTTGACATAGGTGCCGTTGGTGCTGCCCAGGTCGTGGAGAACCATCCCGTTCTCCTGAGCGACCAGCCTCATGTGGAATTCCGAAGCGTAGGGATCGTTGAGAAGCACGTCGGCTTCGGCCGATCTCCCCAGAACACTGACATCCTGCACTTCCAGCTCCATCCCCTGTTGAGTGTCGGACTTGACCATGACAATTTTCGTGCCCTCTCGTCGCTTACGTCGCAACGAAATGCCCAAATGAGAGCCGATGGCTCGCGCCACCTGCCAGACGAAGAGATAGACCAGACCCAGAAAGATGATTCGGAGCAGGGCGAGGATGAGATCAGGCACGATCCGGGCCCTCATGGAACCGAAAGCGATGACCGGAGAACCCGATCATGTCTCCCCGATTGAGACGATGGGGTATCGAGCCGACCTTGATCCCGTCG
>JALYNX010000262.1 GCA_030772935.1 Actinomycetota bacterium
GGCATAGCATGCGAACACTTGTTCGATGGGCTGTCGATCGACTGACCCCTTGCATCGGTGTGACCTGCGTTTGACCGTGCGATCGTGCAACGTAAAAACGCGAGTCGTATGGGCATGCCCGCCGCACGCACGTCCCGTTTCCAGGTTGCGACGGATTGTCCAGAGCCACACCTCGTACGATCATGACTCCTCGACGTTCCTCCTCAACCAAGCGTCGATCGCTTTCCACTCGAGATCTCCAGCCACCATCAGTCCGATGATGAACTGGTGATGCTCGACGGAATCACCCCCCAACTCGAGGCCGTTCATCCGTAGATGCACATCCGCAGCAGCAACGGCTGTGCGCTTGTTCCCGTCGAGGAACGGATGGTTCTGAACGAGGCTTTCGAGGAGAGCTGCCGCTTCGGCGATTGCGTCGTCGTAGTAACCCGTTTGCGGCCTGAATACAGCCGATTCAAGGGCGCCGAAGTCACGAACGTCATCGGCGCCGCCGAACTCCTCAATGAGCAGTACGTGGATGGCTAGGATTTCGACGACCGTGAGGTACTCGGTCAACTACTTCGCGAGTTCCTCGTAAAGGCTCCGATGCCGGGCGATAGAAGCCTTCGCTTGCGCGATGACCTCAGGTCGCGGCGCACCGCCTTTCTTCCTTTCCACCCACTCAACCAGAGCCTCATCGAGAACGGCCTGGAATTGGCGACCCTCCGCAGCGGCCAAGCTCCGGACCTCGTCGAGAAGTTCGGGCCGGGCCTGGGACGAGAATTTCTGCACAGTCATCGTGCCATCATGATACATCATGAAATGACTTGATTCCAATATCGCAACCGACCCGTGCCGTTTCCAGGTCCGCCTCAGGAGTTCTCGACGTTGCGCTGCAACCAGGCGTCGATCCTGGCGATGAGCACTGGCATCTCTGTGGTGAAGGTACCGGAAGAGGTGAGGTCGTCACAGGGGGAAGGATCCCTATTCCGACCGACCCGAGGCCCCTTCAACCCCGGGATTCACTCGGTCGTGAAGAACCCGACCGAAATCGTCTGGTTACCGCTCACCTCGATGGCGAGGACCTCGAGTTCGTAGACCGTTGCAGGCTCGAAGAACTCCACGGGAACACTCAATGAGGTGGCGTCGGGCCCGACATGCACGTCGTACACAGGTCGTGACCACCCGTTGGGGTCGTCGTGGTCGACCTTGGTCACGATCACCTCATAACCGGTCACGGTGAGAGAATCCCCGCTCACCAGCTCGGTCACCGGATCCCAGGTCACCACCATCCCTATCGAGCTCACGATGGCCTCCCCGGCGGTCTCTTCATCTTCGGCCAGCACCGGAGCGGTGATATCGGGCTCCGCCGGCACATCGTGGGTGAACAACGCCACCCCAACCCTGGGAATCCTTTCGAAATCGGTGCCACCCACCTTGTACTCACCCTCGGGAAAAGCCGCCTTCAGATCGTCCATCGAAAACTCGTCGTTGGGCGGCTCTCTCGACTCGAAGAACAGATCGGACACGGTCAGGTCGCCGAGTGGTCCCTGGGGATCGACAAGCATGATCAACTGCCCATTCGGGTCCCAGAGACATAACTCCGACCAGGCCTCACCTCCAAATAGCCCATGCACCCCGGTGTCGGCGTCGGTGGCGTTGTGCTCGACATACAGCTTCGCCGTTTCCAGGACCTCGCCCTCGGTCGGGCAAGTCGGCTCCTGACCGGCCGCTGAAGTCGCCTCTGAAACCGGTTGAACCGTGGTCGACGCATCCGAACCGTTTCCGGTGCAGGCGGATGCCGATAGTGTCAGTGCCGCCATTAGCGACAACCATCTCCAGTATTTCACCATCGTGGTCTCTCCTTCGTATGACCGATGAATCTCCGGTCATGCTGCAATGAGGGAGCTGAACGCAACCTGAAGCGGCCGGCATCCGGCGCTCCTAATCGGCGAGCGGAATCCGTAGCTCGAAGCGGGCGCCCGGCCCGTCGGCCGTGAGCAGCGAAATCGTCCCCTGGTGACGCTCCACGATTTCGCGACTGATCGCCAGACCGAGACCGGTGCCGCCGGAATCGGCGGTGCGGGCCTCGTCGAGTCTGGTGAACCGCTCGAAGACTCTGGCTGTGGCCTGGTCGGGGATGCCAGGGCCATCATCGGCCACCACCAGGACCGCCATGCCCTCGGACTCCCCCAAGCTCAAGACGACCCTCGTGGTTGCGTGTCGTTCGGCGTTGTCCAGGATGATTCGGATCGCCCGGGTCAACTGACCGGCATCGCCCACCACGTGGGCACCCGACACCGCGGAGAGGTCCACCTCGACCCGCTGATGGGATTGGAGCCGTCTCGCCTCTTTGAGCACCAAGTCATCCAGGTCGAGTCTTTCGAAGACACTCGGTGTGTGGCCTGCATCGCTGCGAGCGAGAAGGAGCAGGTCCTCCACCATGTGTTGCATCCCGAGCACCTCTTCGAGAAGACCTTCCAGCACCGCCTTGTGTGCCGGATCTGTCGCGTCGGCGAGATCGACCTCGAGCTCGGACCGGATCCGGGTCAACGGGCTCCTCATCTCATGCGAGGCGTCGGCGACGAAGCGCTGCTGGCGGCCCACCGAGTTTTCGAGCCTGGCCAGCATCTCGTTCATGGTTGCGGCCAGCCGATCGATCTCGTCGTTGGTCCTGGGACGGGGAACCCGACGCTGGAGATCGGTGGCACCGATCTCGGACACCTCCAGCCGCATGTTCTCGACGGGTTGCAGGGTGCCGCCCACCAGCCACCAAATGAGTACGCCCAGGGCGAGGCCTAAAGCCGGGATGATCGAGGCCAACGAAGTGACGAGGGTTGCCCCACTCTCCGACACCACGTCGTAGGTGGTTCCGACATGGAGGATCCCCGTGCCCGGAACTCCTCGAGAGAGCACCCGAAACATGTCGTCGTCCACTTCGGAAACCTCGATCGTCCGGAAGGTGTCACCCGAATCCGAAATGAGATCGAGTGGGAGCGCCGCGCTGTCAGAGAGGTTCGGGGTGGACACCAGCACCTCACCGTCGGGGCCCACCAACTGGGCGAATCCTTCGTTGGTGCTCCCCGCCAACTCGTCAGGCAGGACAGCTCCGGTCTCGATCAAGGCGACTATGTCGTCGGCCCGCTGGGTCAGGGTCTCGTCGAGACTGGCGATCAGGCCACTGCGTTGCAGAAGGACAAGTGCCGCCCCGCCCGCAATTAGCACCCCGGCCACGGCGAGAGTTGCGATGGCGGTGATTCGGAAGCGGATGGAACGTGGCTGCATCGTCCCTCAGCCGCCGTCCGTTGCCAGGCGGTAACCGGCGCCACGGATCGTCTCGATCGCGTTGCGGCCGAAGGGCTCGTCGATACGGGTCCGGAGTCGGCGGATGTAGACCTCGACGATGTTGGGGTCCCCCTCGAACTCGTATTCCCAGACTCCGTCGAGGATCTCGGTCTTGGACAGGACCTGTCCGGCGCGGCGGATCAGGAACTCGAGAACATCGAATTGCCTCGAGGTCAGGTCGACCTCGACATCTCCTCGCCACACCCGACGCTGACCGGGGTCGATGCGGAGGTCACCGGCTTCGACCGGAGCCGGGTTGCGACCGGTGGCCCGCCGCAGCAGCGCCCGAATCCGGGCCACCAGGACGGCAAATGAGAACGGCTTGGTCAGATAGTCGTCGGCGCCGGTATCGAGTGCCTCGGCCTCGTCGAGGTCACCGTCTTTGGCGGTGAGCATCAGAATCGGGGTCCAGTCCCCTGCCTCTCTCAGGTCGGCACAGATCTGATACCCGTTCCGGCCGGGGAGCATGATGTCGAGGACGATCAGGTCGAAGCTGCCCTCGGTCGCCAACCACAGCCCGTCGACACCGTCGAAGGCGACCTCGACGGTGAAACCTTCCGCCTCGAGACCGCGTTTGACGATCGTGGCGATCTTCTTGTCGTCCTCGACGAGAAGGATCTTCACCCGGGCATTGTTCCACCCCAACCTGACTCCCCGCTGACAAAGGAACTCAGGACAGTCAGGCTGGTGTCAGGCGGCGCCTCCTAGGTTGGGACCAAGCCACCAGAGGAGATGTCATGAAAGACCGCACCAGGATGATCATCATCGGAACCGCCGTTGCCGCATCAGCAGCAGTCCCGGTTATCGCAAGTGCCGCCGGCAACAACGCCGGAGGCGGAGGCGACAACAGTGATGCCCGCCAGGCGGCATCACTAGCAATCCCGAAAATCGCAGTTGCCAGTTCCAACAATGACATTGCCGGAGAGGTCGAAAGCCGTGACGCGACGGAGGACGCGACAGAGGTCGATGTCCCCATCACTGGCACCGACCTGGAGAAGGCGAAGGCGGCGGCACTGGCGCAGGTGGGAGAAGGTCGGGTCACCGCGACCGAAGTCGGCGACGAAGAGAGTTACTACGAGGTCGAGATCACCCTCGACGACGGCCGCCAGCTAGACATCCAACTCGACGAGCAGTTCAATTTCGTCGGCAGCGAGGGCAGCGGCTCCGACGACTGAGCGTGCCGTTTCCAGGTAGCACTGATCGGCCACGGGGGCGCAGGAAGTCCCGACACACTGGTCGGAGCTGGCTCAGGAGACCCGAGCCAGCTCCGTGTCGTCCGCCTCAAGGTCGACCGCAGGGTCGCCCTCGATGTCGATTGCGGGGAGGATCCGGTCCAGCCAGCCCGGCAACCACCAGTTGGCGTCGCCAAGCAACTTCATCGTCGCCGGGACCAGGACCATTCGGACCACCGTGGCGTCGATGAAGATGGCGGTGGCCAGTCCCAGACCCATCATCTTGGTGAGCGGGTCGTCGCCGAGAACGAACCCAAGAAAGACCGAGATCATGATCAAGGCTGCCGAGGTGATCACCCGGGCGGTGCTGGAAATACCCCGAATCACCGAGGCCTCGTTATCACCGCTCGCGGTGTACTCCTCACGCACCCGGCTGAGGAGGAACACCTCGTAGTCCATGGACAGCCCGAAGAGGACGGCAAACATGAACATCGGGATGAAGGAGATGATCGGCACCGTCGTTTCGAGACCGATCAGGTCCTTTCCCCATCCCCACTGGAACACCATCACCAGCACCCCGTAGGCAGCCCCGATGCTCAACAGGTTGAGCAATGCAGCCTTCAACGGAACCAGGACCGACCGGAACAACACCACCAGCAGGAAGAACGACATGAGGACGACTGCGGAGATGAACAGCGGCAGACGGTCCTTCACCTGGTTGCTCATGTCGGACCAGGTTGCGGTGGCTCCGCCGACGAAGGCCCGCGCCGGGCTGCCGTCGAGCACCGAGGGGATCACTTCGGCCCGGAGACGCTCGATCGTCTCCACGGTGGCGTCATCCTGAGGGGCAGTGGTGGGGAAGGAGACCAGCGTGGCCACCCCCGCCTCGCCGTCGACACTGGGTGGGGCGACTCCTGCGATCGCAGGGTCCTCGGAGATCGCCTTCGCAAGTGGTTCGACCACCGTGGCGTCCCCGCTGATGTCGACCGCGATCAGCAACGGGCCGTTGATGCCCGGGCCGAACCCCTCGGAGACCAGGTCGTAGGCCCGGCGCTCGGTTCGGGACTCGTGAAGTGTCCCTTCATCGGGGAATCCGAGACGCAGACTCAGCACCGGGATTGTCAAAGCCAGCAGAGCGACGGTGATCCCGATGGCATAGGGCCAGGCATGGTCGGTGACGTGGCGGCCCCACCGCTGCCAGTTGCGGCCCTGGTCGGTGTGAGCCGTTCTGCGACGAAACCCATAACGCTTGAGACGGACCCCGGCGAGACCGAGCAAGGCAGGAAGCAGCGTGACCGAGGCGATGACCATGATCCCGACGACCACCGAGGTGGCGACGGCGGCCGCCGTCATGAAGGGGATGCCCGCCACGGACATGCCGAGAATGGCAATGACCACCGTGCCCCCGGCGAACACCACCGCCTGGCCGGCGGTGGCCACGGCCCGGCCCGCCGCCTCCTCCACACCCAAGCCGCGCGACAGGAACTCACGGTGCCGGGTGAGGATGAACAGGGCGTAGTCGATCCCAACTCCGAGACCGATCATGGTGGCGATCTGGGGGGCGAAGCTGGGGATGTCGATCAGATAGGTGACCAGCCCCATCGAGACGACACCCAGGGCCAGGCCGAACAGGGCCAACCCGAGGGGCAGACCGGCTGCGATCACCGATCCAAAAGCAACGAGGAGGATGATCCCCGCCGCGATCACGCCGATCATCTCTCCGGTGCCGGTGGGGGCTTCCTCGAAGGAGAAGAACAGGTCGCCACCCATCTCGATCCCGAGGGGTGAGCCATCGCGGGCGTCTTCCACAAAGGTCTTCAGGTTCTCCAGGTCGGTGACACTCAGCTCCTCCAGCACCGGGTACTGGACCCGGATCAGCGCCACCCGACCATCCGGTGAGATGACCGGTTCCGCGACGGCCACCACGTGGGGGAGGGCTCCGAGACCGACCTGCAAATCGGCGAGGGCCGCGACCGCATCTCCTGAGTCGGCGAAGGTGAGTTCGTCACCCCGAGGGGTGGCTACCACCTGGGCCGTCAGGCCGGCCGATTCGGATTCGGCCGAGGCCAAGAGGTCGAGGGCTTGCTGGGAGTCGAGACCCGGAACTTCCATCGAGTCCTCCAGGTCGCGACCGAAGGCGGAAGCCGATCCGATCACCACCAGCGCCACCACCACCCAGGTGGCGATGACGACCCAGGGTCGACGTGCGGCGAATCTGCCCATTCGATAGAGACGGTGTGACATGCGATGCCCTCCTTGGCGTGATTTCGGTCCTGGGGGCATCGTGGCGAACCGCCGGGTGGCGCACATCAGGCAAACAGCCAGATTTCCCCTGGCCGTTCGGGCCACCCCGAAACCAGACTTTCGGCCGATTCGCCGGGAAGGGTTATTCCCTAACGTGAACGGTTGATGAGAAACGCCTTGCGGTCGTTGTGGCGAGAGCCACGCGCTCCGGACAACCCGGGCACCTTGTGGTGGGACCGTTGGCTGGTGTCCGGCCTGGTCGTCGGCGCCATTCTCGAGGGGATCCTGCGGGCCGACGTTGGCTGGCGGCTGCTCTCGACGGTGATGGCGGTCGGGCTCGCCTTCACCCTGCTCTGGAGACGCTCCCATCCGCTGGCGGTGGCGGCGGTGAACTTTGGGCTCGTCGCCGTGCTCAACGCCGTCGTCATCATCGGTTCCTATGAGACCTTCGGTCTCTACACCAATATCTACATCGTCCTCATTCCCTATGCACTCCTTCGCTGGGGCTCGGGACGGGAGATCGTGATCGGGCTGATCATCATCCTGATCGGTTACACCACGGGCATCGTTTCCGATGTCAGCGATGTCGGCGAGGGGATTGCGGCGTTCGTCTTCGGCATGAGCCCGGCGCTGCTCGGGGCCACGGTGCGCTATCGGTCCTATGCCCGCAGCCGGGATCGGGACCGTGCGGTGCTCGGGGAGCGGGAGCAGCTGGCCCGGGAGCTCCACGACACCGTGGCCCACCATGTGTCCGCTATCGCCATCCAGGCCCAAGCCGGTCAGATCCTCGCCGACGACGACCCGGACGCACCCCGGCGGGCGCTTCGGGTGATCGAGGAAGAGGCGTCACGGACCCTGGCCGAGATGCGCGCCATCGTTGGGGCACTCCGCCAGGGCGATGAGCCGGAACTGGCCCCGGTGCCCGGTATCGCCGACATCCAACGGCTCGTCCCCAGGACGGGCGAGCAGCCTTGGGTGGAATTGGAGCTCTCCGGAGGTCTCGATGACCTCACCCCCGCCGTCGACGCCGCCATCTACCGTCTCGCCCAGGAGTCGATCACCAACGCACTGAGACACGCCCGCCACGCCACCAGCGTCGAAGTCTCGGTATCGAATCAAGGCCAGCTCGTCC
>JALYNX010000263.1 GCA_030772935.1 Actinomycetota bacterium
CACTCGAGTTGGCTCCCGGGCTCGCCGAGGGATCTCTCATAGGTGGCGTTCTCTATTGGGACGTCCTCGTCGACGATGCCAGGCACACCATGACTCTGGCTCGGACCGCCAAGGCTCACGGTGCCGCGCTCGCCCCCAGCACCCGTGCCACCGGTCTTGTGATCGAGGACGGATTGGTCGTCGGGGTCCGGGCGCAGGATCTCGAGACCGGTACCGAGCTCGATATCCGCGGCCACAAGGTGATTGCGGCGGGCGGGGTCTGGAGCGACGACATCCAAGCCATGGCCGGCGACCGGGGTCAGGACGTGCGCGCATCAAAAGGGATCCATCTAGTCGTGCCCCGAAGGCGCATCGATTCCCAAACCGGGATGATCCTTCGCACTCAGAGCAGCGTCCTGTTCGTCATCCCCTGGGGGCGGCATTGGCTGATAGGGACCACGGACACCCCGTGGTCGCTGCGACGAGCCCATCCCGCGGCCTGTCGCAGCGACATCGACTACCTCCTGCGGTGGGTCAACACCGTGTTGGCCTCACCGATCGGGCCCGAGGATGTGGTGGGCGTCTATGCCGGGCTCCGCCCGCTCCTGGTTGGCGAGTCCGACGAAACCAGCAAGCTGAGCCGGGAACACGCAGTCATCGAGTCCGGGACCGGTCTCATCACGGTGGCGGGTGGGAAATACACCACATATCGGGTGATGGCGCGAGACGCTGTCGACGCCGCTATCAGGGGCCGCGAACTCCCAGCCTCACGGACCGACCGGGTCCCCTTGGTGGGGGCGAGCGGCTATCAGGAGCTCTGGGATCGGCGGGAGACTCTCGGTCTCGACGTCGAGGTCGCCGAGCATCTCTTGAGTCGTCATGGCTCTTCTGTCGTCGACCTACTGGATGTCATCGAGGCCGACTCCAGCCTGGGTGAGCGACTGATCGACGACGCTCCCTACCTCCGAGCGGAGATCTCTCACGCGGTGACCCATGAGGGAGCGCTCCATCTCGACGACGTGCTCACCCGCCGCACCAGGGTCTCGATCGAGACCTCCGACCGGGGCGCTCTCGCCGCGCCCCTCGCTGCCCGAATCATGGCCGGCCCGCTGGAGTGGGACCAGGAGACGGTGGAGCGAGAGATCGAGCACTACTTGGCACGAATCGAGGCCGAGCTCGACTCCCAACGACAACCTGACGATCACACCGCCGACGCCGCCCGCATGGGGGCACCCGATGTCAGGACCGGCAAGGCGGAGTAGCGATCAGAGCGTGAGTCTGAGGACCATCACCGTGATCGTCGTCAGGAGCAGCAAGCTGTCGATGGCCCCGAACGTGGCCAGCCGACTGGTGGCGGCCTTGGTGCCCGCTTCATCACCCGAGTCGATGGCGTCGGCCGCCCTGTTGGAGACAGGGCCAAAAACGAGGATCCCGAGCAATGCGCCGATGACGATCGTGGTGAACCCGATTGTCACGAAGAAGGAGCCGAAGCTGTAGACCTCGCTTTGGAGCACGAGGACGATCCCGGTCACCAGAATGAGGATGGCGGCCGGCATGTAGAGGACAGTTGAGAGACGCCCGGCGATCCGATACCAGCCCGAAGCCGTTGCCCCCGCCTGCTTGAACGCCATTGCGGGCACCACCGCTTGGACGATGTTGGCTCCCAACCAGGTGCCGGCTCCCGCAATGTGCAGCACCAGTAACAAGTCTCGCAGTTCCAACTCGGTCCTCCTTTTCGCCCGCTCAAGCTATCGAATTTGGACGCCCGAGCAGGGGCATACCATCGCCTGCGCCGTGCCCAAAGCCAACGAACCACCGGGGTGTCGCGACGTCGCTATCGCCACCGGCTTCCTCCTTGGCTTTGGCATCGTCATGTTCGCCATCGGTTTGACTCTGATCAACCGCGACAGCTGCACCGGTGTCTGTGAGATCACCGGTCTCGGCTTGCTCTATGCCGGAGGCCCGACCTCAGCACTGTTCGGGGTCTTCACCGACTCGGTCGTGGTGGCCTGGCCCTTGGACGTCACACTCTGGGTGATCCTCGGGTTCGGGGTTGCCCGCTGGGCAGGAAACCGTCGGCGAAACCTGCTGGGAGCGGCCCTGATCGTGTTGATTCTCTTCATGATCTACGGACTAGTCCTTTCGCAGTTCGTCGAATTGACCGTTTAGAAACCACCCCTATCACCTACCGTGAAGGGCCCATGCAAAGAGTGACCGCGGTGCGCAACCCCTCCCTTGTCTTGATCGTCGCCGCTGTCGCCCTCGCCCTCAGCGTCAGCGTCTTGTTCCAGGCACCACGTCAGGGAGCCGATCTCGCCCCCGTGGGCTCCTCGGAATTGATCCAGATCCTGCAGGGCAACCGAAATGTCCTTTGGACCTCCCTCTCGGGGAACGTCACCAGCTATGTAGTTCAGGGCTGGCCTTCGACATCGGGGGACAACGAGTTGGGCGGGGCCTTGATAATGGAGCGCCCGACAAACGGTGACGCGGGTGTCATCGACTTCGGTGAGAAGCCGATGACCCTCCGTTTCGAGATCGAAGGTCAGGCCACCAGGTAGGGCTCGAGATCGGCCTCGTCGAAGGGTCCGACGGCGCCCAGAATCCGCTCGCCGGTGAAGAGATCGGTCGCAATTCCCTGGACATCTTCGAGAGTGACTGCCTCGAGTTTGGCCAATCTCTCGTCGACAGACAGATGAGGCATCCCGGAAAGCTCGTCACGCCCGAGTCGAACCATCCTGCTGTTCGGATCCTCCAACGACAGCGCCAAACCGCCCCGCATCGACCCCTTGGCTCGCTCCAACTCCTCCGGCGTGATCCCTTCCGCCACGACCTTCGACAACTCGTCTCGAATCACGTTGAGGGCAGTGTCGGCCTGGGTCGGTGTGGTGCCGACGTAGACCCCCCAGGCCCCGGCGTCGGCGTAGGCCAGCCGGAAACCGTAGATGGCGTAGGCGAGCCCTCGCTCCTCACGCACCTCGCGAAACAAACGGGACGACATGCCCGAGCCGACGACGTGATTCATGACCTCGAACGCCCAGCGTCTCTCATCGGAGCGATTCAGACCCTTTCCTCCGAGCACGACATGGGCCTGCTCCGTGTCGCGACGGGTGATGGAAACGGTCGACACCGGGGAATTCGGGCCGAACTCATGGTCGACCGAATCCCCTGACCAGTCGCCGAAGCGCGCGGACACCATTTCCACAAGGGCCTCATGCTCGAGGGATCCGGCGCCGGCCACCACCATCGAACCCGCCCCATAACGCCGCTTCCAGTAGCCAACGATGTCGTCGCGAGACATGCCGCGGATGGACTCCCGGGTCCCCAGCACCGGGGCCTCCAACGGGTGCCCGGCGAAGACAGCCGTGGTGAAGTTCTCGAAGGCAACATCGTCGGGATCGTCCTCGTTCATGTTGATCTCCTCGATGACCACCTGGCGCTCGGCGTCGATCTCGTTCTGTCGGAACGCCGGTCTCTGGATCATTTCGGCGAGGACATCGAACCCGGTCGCCAGGTCTTGGTCGAGGAGACGTGTCCAGTAACAGGTGTTCTCCTTGGAGGTGAAGGCATTCGATTCGGCCCCGATCGAGTCGAAGATCTCAGAAACCTCACGGGCGGAGAGGGTCTCGGAGCCCTTGAAGAGGAGATGCTCGAGAAAATGCGACGCCCCTTGCTCGTTGGGAAGCTCGTCCCGGGTCCCGGTGTCGACCCAACACCCAAGGGCGATCGACCGCAGTGTGGGCATGGGCTCGGTGATGACACGAATGCCATTGGGAAGGGTGGTCAGGTCGTAGTGCACGGTGGGAGTGTATGGGAGGCTGCGCGGTACTTCCGTCTCATGTCACAAGTCACAAGTCAGAGTCGATGTTGACGCAGCTTGAGACTTGAGACCTTGGGACCTGGGACCTCAAACCAGCCGTTCTGGCTGGTTTGACAGTGGTGAGACAATGACCCGCTATGCGTGGACGCGACCAGACCTTTCTCTCCGATCTGATCGCACCCGAGGAACGGGCGATCGAGGCCGTTGTGAGCCGCTATCAGAGGGTGGCTCCGGCGGTGACCCGATTCGCGCGCTCCCTCGCCAAGAACCCCAATCTGCGGGTGAGGCTGGGGTCGGAAGCGGCGGCATCGGATGACGAGGTCGTTTGTGACCCCCGGATCTTCCAGGCCGCCTACACCCGCAATGCCCCGGTGACTCCTGACGAGGTCGCGCTGGCGTCCGCACTCCATGAAGTCATGCACTTGGTCACCACCAATCTCGACGAGGCGCGGGAGGTCCCGGAGAGCTGGCCGATCGACCTGGAGAATCCGCCTAACGGGCCGGTCGACGTCCTCACCGCGCTGGAGAGGACCAACCGCCCCGTCGCCGAGGTCCTCTTCTTCTCCCTCGAGGACGCCCGCCAGGAACGTCAGGGGCTCTCGGTGTACCCCGGCGCCCGCTCGGTGCTTGCCGACCTCTATATGTCGTCGCTGGCACAGGCGATCTCACGCTCCGGCGCTCTCAGCCAGTTCGTGCTCGGGTGCTTCCTCCTCACCGGCGGCTACGTGGACCGTGACGTCCTGGAGAAGAGGTTCGAGGCCAACGCCGCCATGGCCCTCGACGATGGTTCGGGTCATTGTGAGATGGCCGCCGAGGCCGGGGACCCCTGGGAGGTTGCCCAGCTCGCCATCGAACTGGAGGCAATCGCCAGGGCAAACGGTCTCATCAAGGAGTCCCAGGCCAACGACACCCACGCCAAACGCCAGATCGCCGCGGAGGCCGATGCCGAGAAGGCCCGCGATGGCGTGGATGCGGTGCGGTTGACCACGCCGATCCTCGCCGACGCCGATTCATACCAGGACACCCGACGCTCGGCCGAGTCCCGCTCCGCGCTGTCGGATCGCCGTGGCGCCTCGGATATCGCCGGTGAGGACTCGACCGACCAGTTGCTTCGGGTGAGCCAGGCCCCCGATGTCTTCCTCCCCACCGGCCAAGGCGGGAAGGTGGTGGTCACCCCGATACCAACCAGCTTCGCCCGATTCTCAGAGGAAGGGCTGGCGTCGCTGCGCACCGCCTCGCGACGATGGAATGTCGCGCAGCGAAGGGTGTCGGGCGAGCTCTTCCCCCTGTTCACCGCCAATCAGCGCCGGGGCCTGAGATCGGGATATGACCAGGGCGACGTGTCGCCGCACGCCGCGCTCTTCATCGGCGCCGGCCTCTATCAGCGGCTCTACGAGCGACGGGCGGTGCGAACCAGGCGCGAGTACGCGGTTTCCCTGCTCGTGGACGCATCGGCATCCATGCTCAGCCCGAGACGGAACCCGGGGTCCCAATCGTCCTGGGCGATGCCGGCTGCCCTTCTCGGGGCCTGGACCATGGCCCATCTCTGCGAAGAGCTCCAGATCGACTTCGAAGTCGCTCTGTTCAACCGCGGCTTCGCCGCCGCTCCTGATGACTCGGAGC
Source organism: Actinomycetota bacterium (assembly GCA_030772935.1). GTDB lineage: Bacteria > Actinomycetota > Acidimicrobiia > Spongiisociales > ZC4RG35 > JALYNX01. The sequence continues at coordinate 5,420 of JALYNX010000263.1, forward strand.
ACACCTACCGTCACAAGCGCTCGTCCGCGGCGGCCGGGCTCAAACAGACCCACGGCACGGCCGCCGATCGGCTCACCCTGACGGTCAATCACTATCTGGTCAAGCCCTTCGAGCGCCGGTGGCGGGACGCCGAGCCCGCCCTCGCCGGTCTCTTTTACACCGCAGCCGAGCCCCGGGCGGCCGCCACCCTGGCCCGGCGTGATCCCAAGACTTCGCCCCCGGTGTCGCTCTTCGAGAAGGCGGCCAACGTGGACGAATTCAACGTGATCCATGCCGCAGAGCGCATGGCTCGCCTCGGAGCCGAGGTCAGAGTCCTCATGGTGCTGGCCGACGGGATGACTCGCGGATCGGTTGAAGGCCTCGCCAGATCGGTGGCTGCCGTCGAGGGTGAGGGGACCACCGTAATCGGCGTCGGAATCGGCGATCACACAGTCGACCTTGCCTATCGCCGTCACGAAGTAGTCGAACAGCCCGAGGGCCTTGCCCAAGCCATGATCGACGGGACCCGGAGCGCCCTACGCCGGAGTCTCGCCTTGTGGGGCATGGACACCTGGTGGCTGCGGCCCTCCCAATACCGAACCAAAGAGGAGAAATCCATTGCCTGAAACCGCCGTCTTCCACGACCCGACCGGCGAGGGCCCGACCATCGAGCTCGCCCGATACGCCATACCGAAAGGGCTCGAGGACCGGGACCTGCGCATACGCAAGATCCCGGAGCCGGATCCCTACTACGTCGACCTGGGGATGCTCTATCGGTTCGCCCAGATCGAACAGGCGAGACGATCCGGCGCCCCCGGCCTGGTGCCCCTCCATGTCGCCGTCCGCGGCCATATGGGAACCGGCAAGGACCACGACATAGAGCAATTCGCGGCGGCGATGGGACTCCCCTACTTCCGGATACCGCTCACCGGGGAAGTCCGCGATGTGACCCTGATTGGATCTACCAGGCTTCACGGAGACGGTAAAGGAGGCACTGAGAGCCGTTGGGAGGATGGAGACATCACCCGCGCCTTGCGCGGGCCTTCGTTGTTGAACCTATCCGAGCTCAACGCCGCCGGTGCCGAGACCCTTTTCGCCCTCCACGGGCTCTTGGACCGCTACGCCGCCCTCGACCTTCCCCACGGGGAGACCGTGGCCCTTCGGGACGATGTCCGCATCTTCGGCACTATGAACCCAACCGATCTCCGTGACTATGCCGGCACCCAAACCCTGAACAAGGCCTTTGCCGACCGCTGGGTCATCTGGGAGAAGAGCTTCCCGGGGAGCGAGCAGGTCGAGGCGATGTTGACCCGCCGCTACCCGGAGCTGAAGCCGGAGTATGTGGAGG
>JALYNX010000264.1 GCA_030772935.1 Actinomycetota bacterium
AGACCTATCGGCTCACCAATGTGGAGTTCGAGGATCTTGGAGACAAGGTCTGGTCTATGGGAGCTGCCACCGCAAGGGAGCTCTTCTTTCACGATCTGCCCGACGAGATGGCGTCCTGGGCCCAGCAGTTGCTCCGCCCCCAGTCGTACGGGGTGTTCGAGGAGCCTTCGCCGCTTCGGTCCTGGCCGGACGTCGCCTCGGCATACATCCTGTGCCGGCAGGACCGGGTGCTGGACCCGGAATGGAGCCGGTCAACCGCTCGCGACCGCCTCGGGGTGACCGCTCTAGAGCTGGATGGCGGGCACTCGCCATTCCTGGGCCGACCAGCCGAGTTGGCCTCGGCCCTGGAGACCGCGGCCGGCGTCTGAGCTCGGGATCTGGAACATGCGGTCGCACTCGACCAGCTCGCCCGTGCAGGAAATAACTACCCTGGGTCACCTCGGCCTCGTGAAGGATTACTCATGTCAGATGACCGTCGATCAGCGCGGCTTCCTCCACGGTGGGTGGTTCGCCTCTTCTGGTCCATCCACCGGGGCCTGTATCGCGCCACTGGTGGCCGCGTCGGATTACGCAATCCCAAGGCCAACCAATACGGCATGATGCGTCTCATGACCATCGGGCGTCGTAGCGGTCAGGAACGGAGCGTGATCCTCGGCTATTTCGAGGATGGCCCGAACCTGGTCACGATGGCGATGAACGGATGGGCTGACCCCGAGCCTGCCTGGTGGCTCAATCTCCAGGCTCATCCACAAGCCACAGTCGATTTGAAGGATGGCCGACGCGAGGTCCAGGGGCGAGCCGCGGAGGGAGAGGAACGGTTGCGTTTGTGGACCCGGTGGCAAGAGATAGACAAGAATTTGGACGCCTACGCCGCGCTCCGGTCCAGTGACACCGCCGTCGTGATCCTGGATCCTTCACCCCACCCTTGACCGCTGCCAGTTGACCGCGATGTAATGATCAGGCTTCAGCGGGCACCGTATCGCTCTTCGAGCCTCCGACCGAAGCCTCCCTTTTGGAGTAGGCGATGGAGATGAGAAGGACCACCAGCGACACCCCGGCGATCGCCATGCGAGCCGTCGTGTTGTCGCGGAGGGCGATCACCGCGGGGAGAATCAACAGAGACACCAGATTCATCACTTTGATCAGTGGGTTGAGTGCGGGGCCTGCAGTGTCCTTGAAGGGGTCACCGACGGTGTCGCCGATCACCGCTGCCTTGTGGCTCTCGGAGCCCTTGCCTCCGTAGTGGCCGTCCTCGATGTACTTCTTGGCGTTGTCCCAGGCGCCTCCCGCATTGGACAGGAAGTTGGCCATCAACTGGCCGGTGAGGATCGCAGCGGCCAGAAAGCCGCCAAGGGCCAGGTAGTTGATGCCAAAGCCCACGATCACCGGGGTGAGCACCGCAAGCAGGGCCGGCGTGGCCAGCTCCCGCAGCGAGGCCTTGGTGCAGATGTCGATCACCGGCCCGTAGTCGGGGCGGCGCAAGCCCGCCATGATCTGACCGTCCGCGAACTGGCGGCGCACCTCCTCGACCACGACTCCGGCAGTGCGACCAACAGCTCGGATCGCCAGCGCCGAGAACATGAACGCCACCGAGCCTCCGATGAGAAGGCCGATGAACGTGGTGGGATTGGCCACGTTGATCGAAGTCTCCGGTGCCGAGAAGATCTCAGCGCCCTCGATACCGAGCCCGAGCTCGGCGGCGATGGTCTCGATGAAGGAAGCGAACAGGGCCACGGCGGCGATCACAGCCGAGCCGATGGCGAATCCCTTGGTGACCGCCTTTGTGGTGTTGCCGACGGCATCCAGGCTCACCATCACCTTCTGAGCGTCACCGTGGAACTCGCCGGACATCTCGGCGATACCGGCGGCGTTGTCTGCAACCGGGCCGAAGGTGTCCTCGGAGACGATGACACCGGTGGTTGCCAGCATCCCCATTCCGGTGAGGGCCACCAGGTAGAGCGAGAACTGAATATTGCCGTCACCGAGCCCGATGGCGACGGCGATGGCACCGGCGATGGCCACGATGGCCCACACCGAGGACTCGAGACCGGCTGAGATCCCGGAGAGGACGGTGGTCGCCGGCCCGGTTTGGGTGGCTTGTGCGATCTCCTGGACCGGCTTGTCTTCAGTCGAGGTGAAATACTCGGTGAGTCGGCTCACGACCTGGGCAAGTACCAAGCCGGCCACGACGGCGCCAAGGACCCGCCATCCCTCGCCACCGTTCTCATTGCCCACGTAGAACAGGGCCACTGCGGCGGTGCCGAGCACGGTCAAGATCCCAGCAGTGAGAAAACCCCGGTTGATGGGTGCGAGCGCCGAAGTGTCGTTCTCGGTGGCCCGAACCCGGAACACGCCGACGATCGAAGCGAGGACCCCGATCGCCCGGACGATCACGGGAAAGATCAAGCCGAGGACCGGATCGGCGCCGATGGAGGCGAAAGCGGCGACTCCGAGAATGATGGAAGCGACCAGCGTCACCTCGTAGCTCTCGAACAGGTCGGCGGCCATCCCGGCGCAGTCGCCAACGTTGTCACCGACGTTGTCAGCGATGGTCGCTGGGTTGCGGGCGTCATCCTCAGGGATGCCCTGTTCGATCTTGCCCACCAGGTCGGCACCGACGTCGGCTGCTTTGGTGAAGATCCCACCACCGACCCGCATGAACAACGCGAGAAGTGATCCTCCGAATCCGAATCCGATCAGGATCGCCGAGGACGTGTTCTGGAAGATCATGATGATGACCGTGGCTCCGAGCAGTCCGAGCCCGACGGTGAACATTCCGGCCACGCCGCCGGTGCGAAATGCGATCTCGAGCGCTGCCGGAAGCGAACCGCTCCGAGCCGCAGCGGCGGTCCGCACGTTTCCTTGCACCGCGAGTCGCATTCCGATGAAGCCGGTCAGGCCCGACATCACACAGCCGGCGATGAAGGCCAGGGTCCGCGCGGTGCCTGATTCGAACAGGGAAAGCGCCTCGGAGCCGTCCGGTTTGAGCACTTCTGTCGAGGTGAGGAACACCACAATGACCAATGGGATCAGGATCACGGCGATCGTCCTGAACTGCCGCTTCAGGTAAGCCATGGCGCCCTCCTGAATCGCCCCGGCGATCTCGCGCATCTTCTCTGTTCCCTGGTCGGCCCGGAGTACGCCCCGAGAGAGAAAGAACCCAACGGCGATGGCCAGGAGCGAGGAGGCGAAAGCGAAGCCGAGCCACCACCACTCGGTGGAGCCAAGTGTGAACTCCTGGAAGCCACCCTCGGCGGCGAGGACGATGGGCATCGTCGGTTGATCCTTTCAGTTGGCGACGCTGATCAGTCCGGTGAGGCTACGACCCGAGGCCGCGTTCGGTCCGAAACAGTGATCTCGTGGACCTCGTTGCTCACGACGGGGGGCGAATCTAACTGGTCCGTTTCGACTATGAAATTCAGGTTTCAAGAGCCGGTCTCTGCACGGGCCGATCAGAGGTGCCCGGCAAGCAACCCCAGGGCCAGGAGGGGAATCGCGACTGACAGCAGTCGCAAGGCCGTTTCCCAGGTGGAGAGCAATTCCTCGCGGGACCAACCCGACACTTCAATCGGGTCATCGGTTCTCCTGATCCGCCGTGCCGGGGTGCTCAACTCCCGCTGTGCCCGGCTCAATACGGTCGTGGCCGCTGCCATCAGAATCACTGCCAGCGACAAGGCCTCGGTTTGCGCCCAGAACCCGACCAGGACGGGGAAGGCCCCCCACGCCACGCCGAAGCCCCAGTTGGAATGGAGGAGGGCGGACCACTCCAAGCCATAACCGGCCGCCAGCACCAGGCCCACCACGACCCAAACCAGGAGCACCGGGGAGATGATGAATGCGCCAACCACTCCCAACGCACCGCCGACGACCAGACCCCCGACACCGAGTGCCCATAGCGTCGCGTCGCGGAGACCAGTGCGAAGAGGGCGGTCGTGCACCTCGTCGAGAGCATGGGCGCCGATCCCAAGGCCGAAGAAGAAGGCGAGCAGCGTCCCGGCAAGAACCGTCCAGTCGATGTCCGGCGCCAACCCGGCGCCGATGGCGACGTAGGAGAGGTGCCAGACGGTGTAGGGAAGATGAAGCAGGGTTACCAGATCGCCCCACGCCGAGCCCGGTCGGGCATAGAAGGCCGGAGGCCCCGTCATTGCTTCACTCCCCTGATGACAACACCCCCGCCCAATGACATGCGCTGATATTGCACCTCCAAACCGGCTGCTCCCCAAAGTCCGGTCAGGTCGTCTAGGGAGTACGTGGACCAAAAGCCGTCGATGCTCGGTCCCAGGAATCTGCCCACCTCGCCCCACCCATGTCCGATGACAGCTCCCGCCACCGGCAGGGCGATACGGGTGTAGAGCCACCAAAGCGGCCCCCAGACCCCTGTGGGCCGCCCGAATTCGAGCATCGAAATCGTGCCCCCCGGCCGGATCACGCGCGTCAGCTCTCGCATGGCCGACGGCAAATCCTCGACATATCGGAGCAGATAGCCGGCTGTGAGCGCATCGAAGGCCTCGTCTTGGAATGGAAGCGTTTCTGCTGTCGCCAGCAGGCGAAGCGCTCCATGGGCATCGAGTTGGCCGATCATCTCTTCGCTCTGATCAAGGGCGACCACTCGATGCCCCTGGCCCAGCAGCGATCGGGTAATCGAACCGGTGCCCGCGGCGACGTCGAGGATCAGAGAACCAGGTCGAGCCCCCAAGCCCGCTACCAGTCTTCGTCGCCAGCGCCCGTCTTGGCCGAGACTCAGTATCGAAGCCCAGCGCTCGTAGTTGTGGGCGATCGGTCGGAACAGGCCCAAGGCGAGACGGGGAGGCGAGATCACGCGACGAAGGTAATCAATCGCACCCGGTGTGCGCCCATTGCCCGGTTCAGCCTTCTCTGACCACCACTTCGGCCGACATCCCCTGCTCGTAGTGGTCGAGGACGACTCCGTCATCGTCCTGGGCGACTATGCGGCAGGTGAAGGAATAGACCCCTGCGGCCAGATCGATGGAAACCCGGGAAGTGAGGCCTGGATCGATGACGCCACCTGCGGACAGGACATGCCCTCCAGCATCGGTGATGACCAGGGTGTGCCCGTACTCGCCCTCGTTCTTCACAGCGAGAGCGATGGTTCCCGCCTCGAACCGGGAGATCGACGGTTCGACCCCGAATTCGTAGAGGTCGACCTCGGCGGAAGAGGCGGAGGGACCCTGACAGGAGGCGACGGCGAGGGCCGCCAACAGAATGACAAGCTTTCTCACGCTGCTCCCAACTCGGCGGGGATCTTGGCCAGTGGCAGCGCGATGCTGAAGGTGGTCCCTTCCGAGGAGGTCCAAACCATGAGCGCTGCGCCCATCGCGTCGGCCATGAGACGGGCCATGTAGAGCCCGAGGCCCGTTCCCGAGCTCCGACTGTCCTTCTCGAACTTCTCGAAAGCCCGAGGGAGAAACTCCGGGCGAATCCCCGGCCCATCGTCACTGACGGAGATGAACACCGCCGCCTCGGGGAGCGTGCCCACCACTAGGTGAGGCTCATGCACTTCAGTCGCGCTGCAGTGAATCCTGACATTGCGGGCGCCGTGGGTGAAGGCGTTGTCCGCCAGGGATGAGGCGAGGTTCCTCAAGGTCTGGAGGTCGGTCATCACGATGGGGTCGTCGTCGCCGGGGTGACAGTCAGGGGAGTGACTCGAAATGACCTTGGAATGAGCGAGGGACACTGCCTCGCATACTTCGGAGAACTTGACCGGCTGGGGCGCGAATGAAAGACCCCGGTTCTCCACTCTGGCCACCGCAAGCAGCTGGTCGATCATGGTCTGGAGCCGCCTGCCGTCGTGGACCAGGGCTTCGAGGATCTCGTCGCGGTCGGGTCCGTCCGGATTTGTCATCAGGAGAAGCTCGGCGCCGGTGACCACGCTGGTCAGCGGGGTCCTCAATTCATGATTGATCATTAGGACGAACTCGGCCCGAATCCGGTTCTTCTCCTCGGCAAGAGCGAGCGCTGCTTCCGCGTTACGACGCGCTACGTCCAACTCGGCGTTG
>JALYNX010000265.1 GCA_030772935.1 Actinomycetota bacterium
GATCCGCCCGGCAGGATGATGCTCCGGACGCGAAAAACCCCGAGGGAGTGTTGGCCGAAACCTCTACCCTCTCGGGGCTATCGACCCTGCTCGGACTCCAGTCCCGAAGGGCTGGTCTCCCAGAGGGTCCCGAAGTTACCTCTCGATCTCTTCGGGTCCGGTTCGGGGTTGCCCCCGTACCGACAAATGGCAAGGTAGGCGTGCCGTCCCGAACATGCAAGCCAGAGTGCTTTCCTTTTTTCGCGACCCAGGATTCAATTTCGCGAACTCCTACTTTCCCCTTTGGTGGCGGCAAGCACACCGTCGAGCGGAGGGGGTACTTGTGTGAGATCCAGCGCCTCGACGAGCAGGCGTCCGTAGAGGATCTTGCGGCCGGAGCGGGTGCCCATGAACCGCCGAAGCTGTTCCTCTGTGGTCCGTCCCCGCTGCGCCGGCTGTCTCTGCATTATCCGGAACGACCCGATCTCGCCCTGAGCTTCGATCACTCCTTGGACGGTGTCGGCACCAAGCGCGCGGATCAGCTCGTCCTCGAGGTCCGCAACGCAAACAAAGAAACCGAGTCGTTCCATATCGAGGCGTGTCAGGTCCGAGCCAGAACCGGCCCGTTCGAGACCACGCCGAAAGTCCCCCTCCTCGGCGGCGTCACAAAGCCCGGCCAGTCTGATGTCGAGTCCTCGAGGGCCTAAGAGCTCGAGGAAATGCCAGATGGTGGTCGCGCCTCCCATGGGCACGATCCAGACTCCCTCGGCGTCGAGATTCCGGCCCTGACGCAATGCCAGTGCTTGAAGCGCGACCTGGTCGCTCATCCCCTCCACAAGGATGATCGCGCTGGGGACGAAGCCGGCGGCCAGGGCTTGGGCGACCGCGTCAATTTCCGAGATCCCCGTTTCGCCAGCCGACTCCACGTCCATTGCCGCAGCTTCGCAGCTCGCGGATGGCACGGCCCAAGGTATCCCGAGCTACCCCCGACTAACGCTTCCGACCGGTCAACCCAGCCCGAATACTCCAGATACCGGGAGCCACGATGCCTGACCGAAGAAGATGCTGCTGTCGGCGGTTCCTTGGGTGTTGGTATGACGGAAGTAGAAGGTGGTGTTCCCCGGCCGGAACAGCCCGGGAGTGGCGACCCTGTCGACCACACCCCAGTCCCCGGCCACAAAACGGTCTCCTGGGTCCCCGAAGAAGAACTCGTTGGAGGCATTCCCTGTGTTAAGGGTGTTGCGGAAGTAGACGAATCCTGTCGACTCGCGATGCAAGCCGACACTGTCAACGCCGTTGCCGTCGAAGTCGCCAACGAAGGGCTTGTCACCCTGGTTGCCGAATAGGAATGAGAAGTCAGCTGCCCCCAAACCTCCGTCGTTGGCTCCGAGCTCGTTGATGACGTAGATCCGAGCCTCCGAGGCCCGATAGATGGAAACGGTGTCGCATCCGTCACCGTCGAAGTCACCGGCGAGCGGGAGGTCTCCTGGGTTGCCGAAGAAGAATCTGATGTTGGCGATGCCTTGGCTGTTCGAGTTCCTCAAATAGACGAACCCGTCGGACTGGCGGTAGAGACCGGGGGTGTCGATCCCATCGCAGTTCCAGTCGCCGGACATTGGGAAATCGCCCGGGTTCCCGTAGATGAAGTTGGTCACGGCGCCGACCTGGTTGAGAAGATGCCACTCAGCGTTGGCCGGATTCACCAGACCCACAGTGGAGGGTGAGGGGTTGGGTGTCTGCTCCACCACCTCGTAGTCACCGCCCGGCTGAGCGAACTGGTCGTCGAAGACGACCAGGAAATACGGCGTGCCTCGAAGGAAGTCATAGGTGATCTCTACGGGGTCGGCCCCGTTGTCAGCGGCCACACAGTTCTCCAGCGGGTTCGTCGGATCGAAGCTGCCCTCGTACAGGTAGGCGGAAGCGAACCCAGGCGTGGTGCCCGTGCTGGTCATCGCAAAGGAATGGATGCCAGGGAGGGGATGGAGCAATTCGATCACGTCATAGTGGACCGGGGTGACGAGTTGAGTTGTGCATACGGGTGTGCTGATTCCCACCACGGGCATCGTGGGATCGGAGGTGTTGATCGTGCCCGTATAGGTGTTGGTGAGCGCACTCGCTGTTGCCGTGCCCACCATCAGTCCCGCGCCAACCATCGCGACGACGAGTCCGATCCGAATCGCTTTTCTCATTTCGATCCCCCTAGACCGGTTGTGAACAGTTGGGTCACCATACCAAGGGAGACGATTTGGTGGGAGAGGTCGCGTGGTTGGGAGGCCGACCGGCCATTTCGCCATGTCGGAGCGTGCATTGTCTGGTGGGCCCGGCAGGACTTGAACCTGCAACCAACGGATTATGAGTCCGCTGCTCTGACCGGATTGAGCTACGGGCCCGGTCGCCCGAAGGGTACTTGGCGAGCGCCGGTCCTCCGCTAGGCCGTCCAGTCGAAGGCTGCTTCCCCGATCGTGATCACGACCCACCAAAACGCGAGGGCGGCGACGGGCATGACCAACGCCCAGAGTGATCTGCTTCTGTAGAGCCGGATCGTCAGCCACAGGCCTAACAGCCAGCTCACGTATAGGACAGCGATACCCCACAGCGGGGCTACCAACCCCGACGCCGCGAACGGAAAAACACCGGTGGCGATGTAGAGGACAAGGCCAACCAGACCACCGATGCGGCCCGCCGGCCAGGTTGCTGTCGACATCGTCATCATCACTCCCCTCTATGAGCTTCGTCCGCCTCCCGAAGGATAATTCTCCACATCTCTGAAAATCATCCGGGCCTCGAAGCGCGATCAGGTACGTTCGCCTCGAAGGAGAGATCTGATGGAAACGAGACTGCAGTTCAACCTTGCTGCAAAGGACCTCGCCCGGGCCACCGCCTGGTACTCGGAAATACTCGGGTGGGAGCCGATCAACCCGGGCGATGACGAGCTCAGCTACCAAGTCGGCGGCACTCAGTTCGTCGTCTACCCCTCGGACAACGCCGGGACCAACAAGGCGACTGCAGCCAGGCTCATCGTCAGCGACTTCGACGCGGTCCGAGCCGAGCTGCTCTCCAAAGGGGTCGTATTCGAGGACTACGACCTCGGCGATGATTTCCGGACTGTCAATGGGATCCTGGTGTCGCCCGACGGGGAGAAGACTTCGTGGTTCAAGGACTCTGAAGGGAACATCCTCGCTCTCGGCTCCTCCGCCTGAGGTCTGCTGTAGGTTCCGAAGGGAAAGGAGGTGTGATGAACTTCACACTTCAAGCAGCACTGCCTGCATCGGACATCGATCGAGCCAAAGCCTGGTATTCAGAGAAACTCGGGTTGGAACCGGTCGAGTCAGGCCCGGGTGGCGAACTTCGCTATGAAGCCGGCGGGACATCATTCGGTCTCTATCAATCAGCGTTCGCGGGCACCAACCAGGCCACCGCGGCGATGCTCATCATCGACGACTTCGACTCGGGGTTGGGCGAACTGCGCTCCCGTGGCGTCGTCTTCGAAGACTACGACTTTGGTGAGGACTTCCGGACTGTCAACGGGGTGCTGGAGGGGCCGGACGGAAGCAAGGTCGCCTGGTTCAAGGACTCTGAGGGCAACATCTTGGGAATGGCCGCCATGTGATTCCGGCCGTCATGGATGACGTCGATTTGATAGGTTCGTCTCGTTCCTGCCCAAGACCCCGGAAGGAGTGCCATGCAAGTAAACCTCACTGTCAATGGACGGGGGGTCTCGGCAGACGTTGAGCCCAGGACACTCCTGGTTCACCTGATCCGGGAGAATCTCCACCTGACGGGCACTCATGTCGGCTGTGAGACCGGCTACTGCGGCGCTTGTACGGTCCATCTCGACGGCAAGCCGGTGAAATCGTGCACCATGCTCGCCGTCCAGGCCGAAGGGTCCAGCATCATGACCATCGAGGGGCTCGCCAACAATGGCGAGCTTCATCCGGTTCAGGAGGGTTTTTGGGAGCGACACGGTCTCCAATGCGGCTTCTGCACCCCAGGCATGATCATGGCTGCCGCCGCCCTCCTTCAGGACAACAACAACCCCTCGGAAGAGGAAATCCGGCACGGCATCGAAGGCAATCTCTGTCGTTGCACCGGTTATCACAACATCGTCCGCGCCGTCGAGTACGCCGGAGCCAAGCTGCGTGGTGAAGAGCCGCCTGCACCGGATTGGGAGGAGGTGAGCTGATGGCTACCACCAGCGTCATGGGCGGCTCGGTGCGCCGCCGCGAAGACCCCGCCCTCATTCAAGGCTATGGCGAGTACGTCGACGACCTGACCCGCACCAGCCTGCTCCAGGTTGCCTTCCTCCGATCACCAGTGGCCAGGGCCAAGATCACCAAGCTGGACACCTCGGCCGCCAAGAAGATGCCGGGCGTGATCGCCGTCTACACCCACGAGGACGTGGCCCATCTCGGCCCGCTGCTCGCTCAGGTGCCGATTGGCAAGCTCCGTCCGCTACTTGCCGACGGTGAGGTGAACCACGTCGGCGAGGCGGTGGCCCTCGTCGTCGCGCGCAGCCGCGCCGCCGCCCAGGATGCGATCGAGCTGGTCGACGTCGACTACGACCTGCTGCCCGTCGTCCTCGACATGGAGGAGGCGTCCGCGCAGGAGGCCGCCCTCTGCCA
>JALYNX010000266.1 GCA_030772935.1 Actinomycetota bacterium
GTACTCAGCGCCCGCCACCAGATCCCATGCCTCGTCCCGTCCTCTGTGGCCGGAGAGGCAGCCTCGATACCCGGCGCCAGGGCGTACGGCGTGAGCAGTCTCGCCGAGGCGGTCGAGCTGCTCCGTGCCGGTCTGGAGGGACGGGCTCCGGCTCGCGCCGGGGAGCCGGTGACGAGGGAGGGGTCACCCGACCTTGCCGACATCAAAGGTCAGGCGATGGCGAGGCGGGCACTGGAGGTGCCGGCAGCCGGTGGGCATCACCTCCTGCTGCACGGCCCACCCGGTTCGGGCAAGACAATGCTGGCCCGGCGCGTGATCGGCATCCTTCCCCGACTCGAAGTTGGGGAGGCAATCGAGACCGCCATGCTGTGGGCGGCGGCAGGGCGCGCCGTGGGCTCGATACGTCACCTCCTTTCCGCTCCCGCATCACACAGCTTCCAAGGCGGCGTTGGTGGGTGGTGGCAGTGGCAACCCGGTGCCCGGTGAGGTCTCGCTGGCGCATCGGGGTGTCCTCTTCCTCGACGAATTGGCCGAGTTCCCGCGGGGCCATCTCGACACCTTGCGCCAACCCTTGGAGGAAGGTGTGGTGTCCGTCGCCCGCCGGGGCATGTCGGTGGACTTCCCCGCATCGTTTCAACTCATTGCTGCCACCAACCCCTGCCCGTGTGGTTTCCATGGAGACGGTCGGACACCCTGTGATTGTCGGCCGGCGATCCGTTCGAGATATCGGTCGCGAATCTCGGGTCCGCTACTCGACAGGTTCGACCTGATAGTTCGTGTCGGCCGCGTGGAGGCCGCTGAGTACGCGGGCCAGGCCGGAGAGGCGAGCAGCGAAGTCGCCGCCCGAGTCCAAGGCGCCCGAACCGCCCAGGTCGACCGGGGCCAAGTCAATCGACAACTGGCTCCTTCGGCCCTGTACGAATCGTCCGCGGCTCAGGAGCTGGTTTCGGCTGCTGTTGGAAGCGCTTTGCTCACGGCTCGAGGAGCTGACCGGGTTCGTCGGGTGGCAAGGACCATTGCCGACCTGGCGGGTGTCGATCGCGTGGACGAGGAGCACATGGCGGAAGCCGTCGGGCTCCGCGGCGACTGGCGGGATGACTGAACATCGGCTGATACGACCGGGCGACGAGAGTTATCCGGCCGGGCTCTTCGATCTCGAGAGACCCCCGACACTTCACGTGTTGGGGGAGACCACCACTGCGCCGGCGGTTGCCGTGGTCGGCACCCGAAAGTGCACCCGTTACGGGACGACACTCGCCGAGGCCTTTGGCCGGGCGCTGGCCGGTGCGGGCTGGACCACGGTCAGTGGACTGGCCCGTGGCATCGATGCCGCCGCCCATCGTGGCACTCTGGAAGCCCACGGCGAGGCGGTGGCGATCCTCGGATCCGGAATTGACGTGATCTACCCGGCGGAGCACAAGGAGCTGTATCACCGGATCCTCGATGGGAATGGTGCCGTCATGTCAGAGTATCCGCCCGGCACCCCGCCCGATCGATGGCGCTTTCCCGCGCGGAATCGATTGATCGCGGCGATCGCCTCGGCGGTCGTGGTGGTCGAGGCCGGGCAGAAAGGCGGCGCCTTGATCACGGCGCGTCTGGCCGCCGAGTTGGGGCGACCGGTCTTCGCCGTCCCCGGCGATGTCGACCGGCCGGCGTCGAGGGGATGCAACCTGCTGATCCGGGATGGGGCATTTCCTGTCCTCGGCGTCGACGACCTCATCACCGAGCTGGAGTTGGTGTTGGGCAGGCCACCCCGGACCCAGGCGAGGGTGAGGAGCGAGATCCCCGTTACCGGGGCGGCTATCGACGACCTTCCCGCGATCTGGAACTGCACCCCGGCCCAGGCCCTCGCCCGACTGGCAAGGATGGAAATCGCGGGCGAGATCCGCCGCTTCGGAGACGTCGTCATCCCGATCTGAACTGGTTCTCGCGAAATCTCGCTTTAGGATCAGATAGTGAATCTCCCCGACATGCCGGCGTGGGCCATGGGCCCGGTCGACGACTACCTGATCCGTCTCCGCGAGCAACGCGACCTATCGCCAAACACCATTGATGCCTATCGAGGCGACCTCGCCCAGTTCTTCGACTACTGCGACCGCAACGGCGTCAACCGGATCGGAGACGTCCAGCGACTCAATGCGCGGCGCTATCTGGCCTTTCTCGACACGCGTGGCTATTCGCGGCGCTCCGCAACCCGCAAGGCTTCGGCGGTTCGATCCTTCTACGGCGACGCCGGCCGCCGTGGGGTGGCCAACGTCAACCCGTTCGAGGGTGTGGCCCGGCCCCGGCTCGATCGACCGCTTCCCCACGCCCTCCCCACACGGACGGTGATCCATGCCATCGAGTCCATCGACACCTCTTCCCCCGAGGGCCTGCGCGACCGAGCGGTCCTCGACACCCTCTACTCCACCGGTCTCCGCATCTCCGAGTTGGCCTCTCTCACGGTGGCCGACATCGGTGGCGACCTGCTCACGGTCGTCGGCAAGGGGCGGAAAACGAGACGAGTACCGATCGGTCTTCCTGCCCAGGAATCGCTGCGCCGCTATCTGGAGGAGGGACGCTCCCGGTTGGCGTCTTCGGAGGCCGAGCGATGGCTTTGGGTCGGTGCCCGCGGGGGACGCCTCGACACCCGGGGACTCCGTAGAGTGGTGAAAGACCGAATGGCGACTTTTCCCCATGCCCTTCGCCACAGCTTCGCCACCCATCTGCTCGAGGGAGGCGCAGATCTCAGGGTTGTGCAGGATCTCCTGGGGCATACGGACCTGGCGACAACCCAGATCTACACTGCCGTGACCCGTCAGCACCTAAGAGGGACGTATGACCGAAGCCACCCGAGGGCCTGAGACAAACCAGCTCGAAGCCCTATGGGGTCGTTTCAAGGCCTCGGCCGACGCCGATGCCCGTGAGCGGTTGATCCTCCATTACTCCCCTCTCGTGAAATACGTGGCCGGTCGAGTTGGCGCCGGCCTTCCCCGGTCGGTCGATCAAAACGACCTGGCCAGCTATGGGTTGTTCGGCCTCATCGACGCCATCGACAAGTTCGAGCTCGAGCGCGGGTTCAAGTTCGAGACATACGCAATCAACCGGATCAAGGGTGCGATTCTCGACGAGTTGCGAGCCCTCGACTGGGTGCCCCGTTCGGTGCGCTCCCGGGCACGTCAGATCGAGGCCGGTATCGCCGAGATGGAGCACAGCCTGCAGAGAGCGCCGACCGACCAGGAATTGGCCGACTTCCTCGAGATGGCAGTTGACGACCTGCAGAGCGCCCTTGCCGAGATCGGTCGCTCTGGGATCGCAGCTCTCGACGAGTTCGTTGGAAACGAGTCGTCTACTTCGGTCGGTGAGATGCTCGCCGATCCAACCGGGATCTCACCCGAGATCGCGTTCCAGTCCGAGGAGACCCGTCGCGGGCTCGTCGATGCCATCAACCGACTCC
The DNA here is from genome assembly GCA_030772935.1 of Actinomycetota bacterium. Taxonomy (GTDB): domain Bacteria; phylum Actinomycetota; class Acidimicrobiia; order Spongiisociales; family ZC4RG35; genus JALYNX01. Next base: position 3,437 of record JALYNX010000266.1, read on the forward strand.
CCAACCGGGAGCGTTTGGTGATCACTCTCTATTACTACGAGGGCATGACCCTGGCCGAGATCGGCGACGTCCTCGGAGTCACCGAGTCACGGGTCTGTCAGATCCACGCCAAGACGATGATGTCGCTCC
>JALYNX010000267.1 GCA_030772935.1 Actinomycetota bacterium
GGCGATGCCCCCATCGATCCTTGGCAAGGAGGCGACCCTGGAGCAGGTGTTGTCCCCGCCACCGCCCGACGCCGACTCCACGGTCAAGGATTGGTACGCCAATGCTCAAGGGCTCCGGGAGCTCTACGAGACCGATGACGCGGTTCGGGAGACTGTCGACGCCGCCCGCGGTGTCGAAGGGCTCCGCAGACAGGACTCGATCCATGCCGCGGCCGTGGTGATCGGGCCGGAACCTCTGATCAACATCGTCCCCATCCAGCAGAAAGGGGAAGGGGCCGAGGTCGTCACCCAGTACGAGATGTATGGCGTGCAGTCACTGGGGTTGCTCAAGATGGACTTCCTCGGTCTGCGCAACCTCTCGATCATCGAGCGTTGTCTCGAGTTGGTCGAGGAGACCACGGGGGAGCGGGTTGACATCGACGGGGTCGCCCTCGATGACGACAAGACCTTTGAACTCCTGCAGAGTGGAAGCACCATCGGCGTGTTCCAGCTCGAGGGGACGGCGATGCGCTCCCTGATCCGCTCATTGAAGCCCGACTCGTTCAACGACGTGATCGCACTGGTGGCTCTCTATCGCCCGGGCCCGATGGGGGCCAACATGCACAACCTCTACGCCGACCGCAAGAACGGCAGGGCCCCGATCGAAGAGCTCCATCCCGCCCTCACCGACAAGCTGGCGGACACCTATCAGATCATGGTGTACCAGGAGCAGGTGATGACGGTGGCCCAGGAGATGGCCGGCTACTCGATGGTCGACGCCGACAATCTGCGCGTCGCGATGGGGAAGAAGATCAGGTCGGTGATGGTCGCCGAGGAGGAGAAGTTCGTCCAAGGCTGCATGAGCCAAGGTCACAGCGAGGAGGTGGGGAGGGAGATCTTCAGGCTCATCGAGCACTTCGCCGGGTACGGGTTCAATCGATGCCTAACGGGTGACACCACAGTGATGGAGGCTGAGACCGGGGCACTCCGCACCCTGCGTGAGATCTATGACGGCCGGGTGATGCCCTCCCTTGCCTCGTTGGATGGGTGGATGCGTGTGCTGGCGTCGCCGAGCGGTATTTGGCAGAACGGGATCAAGCCGGTTTTCAAACTCACCACGAGATCCGGCCGGACGATTCGCGCCACTGCCAACCACCCTTTCCGAACCGTGTCGGGATGGCGTCGCTTGGACGAGCTCGGAACTGAAGACTTCGTAGCCATCAGCTCCGGTCTCGATTGGGTTCCGACCACGTCAATGATGTCTCACGAGCTACGTCTGCTCGGGTATGTCATCGCCGAGGGAAACACCTGTCATCCGTCCAGTTTCTACATCTACTCGGGTGACGAGGAGGTAGTGCGTGACGCGGTTTCAGCCATGGAGGCCTTCGAGAACACCCGGGTGACCGTTGATCGGTCCAAGTCGGCGGTGTCGCTATATGCCGCTCGAGTGGACCTTCGTCTGCCGTGCACAGCGCTGAATTTCATCGACAAATGCGGACTGCGCCACAAAGGGGCGGTCGACAAACGGCTTCCCGATTCCGTCTACGGATTGCCGACAAGCCAGCTGGCGCTGTTGCTCGCGGCCATGTGGTCTGGTGACGGTTGTTGCAATCGATCGGGTGCGGGTAGTCAAGCCATCTATTACGCGACCTCCTCGCCAGTACTGGCCCAACAGGTCGCCCATCTCCTCTTGCGGCTGGGGATTCGCAACACCTTGTCCACCAAGAGCTTCCGTTATCGGGGAGGTAGCAAGCCCGGGTACCAGATACATGTGATAACAGACGAGGGTGTATCAAGGTTCGCATCGATGATCGGCCCGCACCTGGTGGGGAAGCGCAGCACCGATCTGGAGGTTTTGATCACAGCGGCCCCTGCGCCGAACAATTTCCGTTCGACACGCGATCAAATCCCCGCACGAGAGACTTTTCCGCTCATTCGCGCCGAGGCGGCCCGGGCTGTGACCGAAGCCGGGCGCTCGCTGAAGGAGCTTTGCAGGGCGGGTGGCTTCACTCCCAGGCTCGTCCATACCCTTGACCCTCGCAAGAAGGGTTATCGGCGGGACACAATCGCAGCGATGGCCAAGGCGTTCGAGTCGACGGAGCTTCGCGAGTTAGCCGATGCCGATGTGTGGTGGGATCAGGTCTTGTCCATCGAGCCTGACGGTTCGGAGATGACGTACGACCTAGAGGTTCCGGGCACTCATAATTTCGTGGCCAATGACTTCGTCGTCCACAATTCGCACTCGGCCGCCTACGGCCTGGTCGCCTATCAGACCGCCTATCTCAAGGCTCATCACCCAGCCGAGTACCTGGCCGCCCTTCTCACCGCGACCAAGAAGGACAAAGACCGGACCGCGGTCTACCTCAACGAATGCCGTCAGATGGGGATCAAGGTCCTGGTTCCGGACGTCAACGAGTCGGGTAGCGATTTCACTGTTCTCGAAGGTCGGATTCGCTTCGGCCTGTCGGCGGTGCGCAACGTGGGAGAGGGAGTGGTCGAGAAGATCATCGAGGCCCGCGCCGAGGCTCCGTTCACCTCACTCCAGGACTTCGTCGATCGGGTGGAGGTGTCCGTGCTCAACAAGCGGACCGTCGAATCGTTGATCAAGGCCGGAGCCTTCGACGCATCCGGGGATCCGCGCAAGGGCTTGACCATGGTCTACGAGCAGATACTCGACGCCACGGTGGAACGACGCCGCAACGAGGACATGGGTCAGTTCAGCCTGTTCGCAGGTGACACGGAGGCGGTTCAGGAGAGCCGCATCGAGATCCCGGCCCTGGTGTGGCCGCAGAAGATCAGGCTCGGATTCGAGAAGGAAATGCTTGGCCTCTACGTGTCCGATCATCCTCTGCTGTCGATTGGCCCGTCGCTGGCCGCCGCCACCACCAACAGCATCCGGGACCTCGACGAGCTCGCTGATCGGACCTCGGTGACAGTCGGAGGATTGGTGGCGTCAATCACGCGGCGCTGGACCAGGGCCGGGGAGCCGATGATCTTTTTCCACCTCGAGGATCTCGAGGGGTCGGTGGAGGTCATGGCCTTCCCCCGAACGGTCCACGAGTTCGGACCCGCCATCGTCGCGGACGCAGTAGTGGTGGTCAGCGGCAATCTCGACAACCGCGGTGACGACCTCAAGGTCATCGCCCGGGAGGTCAAGGAGCTCGAGGTCAGGGATGATGATTCGGTCAGGCTCCAGGTTGCGGCGGGCCGTCTCTCACCCGAGGTGGTCACCCGGCTCAAAGGAGTCCTGGCCAATCATCCCGGCTCGGCCACGGTGTTCCTCCACATGGTCAGCGACAGCGGCACCAAGGTCCTCAAACTGAGCGACACTCATCGGGTGGAGGCGAGGTCGGCGCTCTTTGCGGAGCTCAAGGAGCTCCTCGGTCAGAGGGCCGTGATCTGACTCAGCGGCGGCGTGGCTTTATCTGCTGCTGGGCGACTCGCGCCAACGTGCTCGCCCTCCCATGTCGTCGCCCCAGGGCGTAGGCGCCGGCAGCGGTGGCTGCGGCCACGGTGCCCACCCCGCTCATGACAATTGCCCTTTTGGTGCGTCGGGCGAAGATCACGATCGGCCAACCCCTCTCATGGGCGACTCGCTCCAATTCGGAGTCGGGATTCACCGCAACCGGATGTCCGACCATCTCCATCATGGGGAGGTCGGAAACGGAGTCGGAATAGGCATAGCTCCGCTCGGGGTCGTAACCGAGATCGGAGACGAGCTTCTCGATGGCCTCGGCCTTGCCGACCCCGTAGACGAAGGGCCCGTCGATCTCCCCGGTGTAATGCCCGGCGACGACCTTCATCCTGGTCCCGATGGCGCCGGTCATTCCCAACGAGCGCGCCAGCGGTTCGACTATCTCATGTGGTGAGGCGGAGACGATCCACGTCTCGCGGCCGGCTTCATGATGCATCTTGATCAGTCTGCGGGCTTCGGGCCTGACCCTCGCCACCAGCTTCGGCATGACTGCGGTTCCCACACTCTCCAAGGCCCGGACCGAGGAACCGCCAATTCCGGTGAGCAGGTCGCCCTTGACGTCATGCGAGGTATTGCCCTTGTCCCCGATCAGTTTGAAGCTGATTGCCGCAACCGCCCACTTGCCCACCTCGCCACCCGACGCCAACCCCTGTCGCCAGGCCTCGATCCCGAACGGGAAGGCCGAGGCACCCGAAATCAGGGTCCGGTCGAGATCGAAGAATGCGGCACTGCTCGCCATGACCCTAAGGATATTCCGGTTATCGGATTCCAAAAGAGTCCCAGGGCACTCCTTTTGCGTCATCCAGCATCCCGGCGAGACCATCCAGGTCGGTCGGCGGAGTCGTCGACCAAGGAATAGTCGCCACTTGCGCCCCGTATCGAGCCGAGAACTCGTCGCGGGTGTCGCGCTGGCGAACCGTCTCCGCACTCCATCGGGCCAGGTTGTTGGCGAGTATCGGTGAGGCTCCGGCCGGGACGCTCGCTGAGGCCCAGCTCTCAGGCAGGATGCGGTTGAAGACCACCGCGGCCGGAGTGGAGGCGAGCTTGGGCAGCTCGCGATAGAACTTGATCGCCTCCCACACCGGTGCCGGGTCCGAGGTGGTCACGACCAGGATGGCGGCCGAGCGCAGGACCCGCTCGATCTCGCGTCCCCTCTGCGACACCCCGTCGTAGGTTGTGCGCAGGTCCAACAGGAACTCGGCAACACGCTCCAGGAGATCGGAGCCGAGGATCGAGTCGGCAATCCGGAGCATTGGGCGACCCGCGGCGTTGAAGAGCAGCCTCCGCCCGGGAAGCGGGCCTCCGGTCATCCAGCGGAGCAGCCGACCGCCGACCAGGTCGGCCATCTGCGCCGGGGCGGTGAAGAAGTCGATGCCCCCACCAGAGGGCGGGGTGTCGACCACCACCAGGTCCCACGCCTTCGCCTGCACGAAGGTCGCAGCCTGGTCTGCGGCTGCGTAAGCCTGTGAGGCAGGGAAATGCTCGGACGCGGCTTGGAAGAACTCGTTGTCGGCGAGCCGCGTGGCCACGTCGGGGTCGGCGTGCCGCATGGCAACAGCACGCCAAGACGCGGTGGAGTCGAGCATGGCGGCCCAGAGGTTGGGCTCGTCAACGTGGGGCTGGGGCTCATTGCCGAGATTGGCGACACCGAGCGCACTGGCGAGGCGGCGAGCCGGGTCCACCGTCACCACCAGTGTCCGCAACCCGCTGCGCGCGCCTCGAATTGCGATCGCCGCTGCGACCGTGGTCTTGCCCACACCTCCGGCGCCTGTGACGAGAAGGGTTGCGGTCATGTGATTGCCTCGAATTCGTCGCACATCCGGGCGGCAACCTCTCCCGGGGTGAACAGCCCAAACAGATAAGGGATGTGATGCTCGGGGGGAAGACGGCGGAGCCACTCCTGTTGGCCGGCCCAGAGCGCCCGATGGAGTTGCGCGGCTTCGCCGAGAGCTCCCTTGGGAGTGGAGTCATCGCCCAGCTTTTCGAGAACACGATTGGCGATCAGACGAGGCGTGCTGATCACCTTCTCGGAAGCCAGCCATTCCAACGTCTCCTCGGTCTCCGTGGTTGGCAGCTCCTCGGGCAGCGTGACCAGGACCATCTCTGTGATCTCGGGGTCGGCCAGCATGTCACGCATCATGTCGGCTTGGGCTCTCACCTTCCCTCCGGGGACGAGCTCGGCGATCGTGAGCGGCGCCCTGAGGAACGACCCGATCTGCCCGGTGGGGGGTGCGTCGGCGATCACTACGTCCCACCGATCCTCCTTGACCTCCCAAATCGCCTTCCCGATCGTGATGATCTCTCTGATGCCGGGGGCAGTGGTGGCGAGGGCGTCGAAAGCACGGGCGAACGGGCCGAAGCCGATGATCCCGCGGACGTTCAGCTGAAGCGCCAGATACTCGAGGAGGGCGTCGGAGCGCACCATCTGCATCGCATGCAGACCGGGGCGCACCTCGCGTGGCCGGAACTCGAGCGCCCCGGTTCCGAAATGTGCCGACAACCCGCCGGGAGACGCCATCTCCATCGCTAGGACTCGTTGTCCGCGACGTTGGGCGAGAAGAGCCAGACCTGCCGTTACGGCAGATTTTCCGACCCCGCCTTTGCCGGAAACGATGAGGAGCCGTTTCTCGAGCAACTAGTGCCCCATTCAGCTGCCGCTGAGGGGGATCCGGAGCACGAGGTGGTCGTCCTCGACACTCCAGATCGCATTCCCGACCAGGGCGTAGTCGGTGTAATCGCGCTCTGCCTGCTCGATGAACATCCTGCGCTCGTCACCGGCGACCGGAGGCAGAGGGCGATTCTTGACCGCCGCCGCCCGCTCCTGGAACCGTTGCAGCATGGCGTCGACGTCGAATTGGGCCATGA
>JALYNX010000268.1 GCA_030772935.1 Actinomycetota bacterium
GACGGGAGCGAATGAACATCCACACGACCAGGACCAGCAATGCGGGAGGCCACAACCATTTGAGCACGCCCTGCGCCGGGGATCCGAACGCCAATAAGAGAAGGCCGCCGAATCCCATGAACATCGCCGGCAGGAGCGCCCAACGTTGCGGCTGATCACTGAACCGTAGGGAGAGAAAGGCCAGCATCGCCCAGCCCAAGGCGAAACCGAGCAGGAGCGCTCCGGTGACTTTGCCCTCCTCGGCCGGTACGAAGGGAGCTACGGCGAGAGCAACTCCGACGACCAGACCGGTGACCAAGGACACCGCGACGATCCAACCGATGTGTCGCTTTGACGTTGTTTGCAATGAGGGCTCGTGATCAGCGTTGATGGGCCTTGGTGGAGTTGTCGTCAGGGTGCACCTTTGAATCAATGCTCCGCCTCGAGACCCAGAAGGATCCCTGGGGTGGCAAGCGGCCCGCTGGCCTCATATTCTTCGTAAACGAACTGTACCTTCGCGAACGAGGGACTGATCTAGGGTTTGACGCTATGACACAGTCCGAGTTCGTCGACGAATCAGTCGCCGAGGTCGCCTCCTCCCCGATCAGAACATGCTCGGTTTCGATGTCGCCCAGCGCTGGTATGGAGGGGACGTCTGGCCCATCGAATCATGGATCGAAGCGCGATCGCTGCAAGATTGGGCGGCGTGGCGACTACGAGGTGTTGGCGCTGCTCCGCCGGAACGAGCCGGATCTGCTCACTCCAGTGGAGGTTGCCAAGAAGCTTCTGTCTTCGCAGTCGGGCATGACCGGCAAACTCGATCGACTTGAAGCGCAGGGCCTGATTCAGCGGCTCCCCGACCCGAGGACAGGAGGGTGGTCCGGCTACGTGTCGCGGACAGCGGCCGCAGATTGATCGATGAAGCTTTCGGCTCCAGTCTGGAGGTCTATGGGTCCATTCTCGACGAACTGTCACCCGCCAAAAGGGAGCAGTTGGCGACACTTCTCTCACCAAGCTTATGAAACGACTCGACCATCTCGCCAAGTCGAAACAGGTCCCTACGAGATAATTGGAGGTCAATTGAAGGCGTATACGAGATCTGAGTACGGATCGCCGGATGTCCTTCGCCTTGAGGACGTGCCGACACCTACCCCACAGAATGGTGAGATCCTTGTGCGGGTTCATGCTGCGTCCGTGAACATGGCTGATGTCGATTACTTGATGGGTCGTCCCAAGATCGCCCGCTGGATCACCGGTTTGCGGAGGCCGAGGAACCCCGGTCTCGGACTCGATCTCGCAGGTGTCGTTGTAGCGGTCGGTGATCAAGTGTCTCGCAATAAGCCAGGCGACGAGGTCTTTGGTGATTTGACCGATTTTGGCTTTGGCGCCTTCGCAGAGTTCGCCTGTGCACCCGAAGCGGCCTTTGCTCACAAGCCAAGGGGTCTCACGTTCGAGGAAGCTGCCGCCGTGCCCCAGGCAGCGGTAATGGCTGCTCAGGGCCTTCTGAAACCGCGACCAGTCCGACCGGGAGAACAAGTGCTGATTAACGGCGCCGGTGGGAACATTGGACCGTTTGCAGTTCAGATTGCCAAACACCTCGGTGCCGAGGTGACTGGCGTGGACGCTCCGGAGAAAATGGACTTCATTCGCTCCGTTGGAGCGGACCATGTCATCGACTACACCGTCGATGACTTCACGGCCAGCGCGAGCCAATACGACCGAGTGTTAGACGTGGCGTCGCACCACACGATCTCTGAAGCGCGGCGAGTGTTGCGCACGGGCGGGGTCTACTTGATCGTCCCCGGCTCGATCGCGGGAACAGTCCGTGCCATGGTCGCAGGGCCCTTAGTGTCGATTTTTGGAAGCCGTTCAGTACGGATGGTGGCCTGGAAGCCGTTCAGAGCCCGAGATGTGGCCTTCCTCACGGACCTTCTCGAAAAGCGACAGCTGCGCTCTGTCATCGACCGTATCTACAACTTCCAGGACATTCCAGAAGCTCTCAAGTACCAAGCAGAAGGGAAGGCCACAGGAAAGATCGTCATCAGCCTCACCGCTCTGCCGGACTGACATCACCGAGCCTCTTTCCCGGCGCGGGGTCGGTGGCGCCTGGCTGGGGATGACCGACCTCTACAGCGAGGCGGTGTAACCCAGGGCATTACCATCCGGCCCGTGGACAACGGGCAGATCGCTGCAATCGTCGTCCTCGGTGTCATCACGACTTTCCAGCTAGCCCTGGCTCTTGGTGTCCCCTGGGGTGCGGCGGCCTGGGGTGGTTCTCACCCCGGTGTCCTGCCTGGCCGGCTCCGAGTCGCAAGCGCCGTGGTGGGGTTGGTGGTCTATCCCCTGATCGCTTTGCTCATACTGGCTCCGGCGGGACTCATCAACGTCGATGTACCCGGCAGCGGACCCACGGCGATGTGGTTTCTGACTGGGTTCTTCACCCTCGGGGCGATCGCCAACTTCGCCTCGCAGTCGAAGGTGGAACGTATTTGGGGCCCGGTCACATTGGTGCTCGCCATTTCCACAGCTGTAATCGCGGTGAACGTCTGACCAATGCATAGGGTCGCAGAGCGCACCCCCAAGCAACCCGAAGGTCATAGGTGAGATGAAAGCCCTGGTGGGGACGGTGGAAGAATTGGTAGAGACCCGGGAGAGAACGCCTCTGAATGGGTAGAAGGCTTGGTCAGCAGGTCGCTGACCAGGGCTTTCGGTAGCGGGGGCGGGATTTGAACCCGCGACCTTCGGGTTATGAGCCCGACGAGCTACCAGACTGCTCCACCCCGCGTCGTTTCAAGTTCCAATTCTATGACTGGTCGAGTCCTACGCCAACATCGCCATGCGGCGCGAGCCATCAAGCAGGGCTTTGGCCGTGGCCGCCGGTTCGCTCTGCAACCAAACGCTCCAACTCCTCAAAAACCTCCGGCACCGATTTCTTCATGGCCATCAGTTCCGGGCCATACATGACAATGGCCTCGATGGGACTGGTGGCAACGACGGTCGCAGTTCGCCTCGAGTAGTTCAGCAAGCCGATCTCACCGACCACATCCCCCGGCCCCATCTGGGCGATGACAGCCTCACCGTCGAGGACGTCGGCAGTTCCCTGTTCGATCACCAGTAGTTCGTTGGCAGCGCGACCCTGTTCGATGATCCTGGTCCCGGATGGAATCTGAACCTCGTCGGCG
>JALYNX010000269.1 GCA_030772935.1 Actinomycetota bacterium
AGACCTATACCGGGCATCACCCAGAGGTGGTGTCCACGGTCGACCTGGTGGTCGCCTCCTCAGCGGTTCCTGATCGTGACCCGGAACTGGTGGCGGCAGCCACCGCGGGGATCCCCGTTTGGCGGCGGCCCCGGCTGCTTCAAGACTTGACCGCGCTGCTGCCCACGATTGGCGCCACTGGGACCCACGGCAAGACCACGACCACCGCTCTGCTCATCGCAGGTCTTCGCGCCGCAGGGGTCGACCCGTCATTCATCGTCGGGGGTGACCTCGCCGATCTCGGCACCAACGGCCATTACGGTCAGGACCGGCTCTTGGTCCTCGAGGCCGACGAGGCGTTTCGCACCTTTGAGAGCCTCCAAATGGTGGGACTGGTCGTCACCAACGTCGAGTCGGAGCATGTCGAGCATTTCGGTTCGCCGGTTGAGCTGTTGGAGACCTTCGTCGCGGTCGCCTCTGCAGTGAAGGGGCCGGTTGTGGCCTGCGTCGACGACAGCGGGGCGGCACAGGTGGCGGAGAGGACCGGCGCCATCACCTACGGCCTCGACGCCTCCGCCATGTGGCGGGTCCGAGATTTCACACCCCATCAGGGCGGGAGCAGCTTCACACTGTCGGGTCCGGCGAAGACGGTGGAGGTCCATCTTCGCCGACCGGGCTTGCACAACGCCCGAAACGCGGCCGGCGCACTGGCTCTGCTCGAGACACTCGGACACGACCTGGGCGCCTGCGCCGACGGCATGGCCGGTTTTCATGGCGTTGGCCGGCGCTGGGAGCATCGCGGTGTGGTGGCGGGGGTCACCTTGATCGATGACTACGCCCATCATCCGACTGAGGTGGCCGCAACTCTGAGTGCCTCGGTGGGAGTGGTCCCGGGACGGGTGTGGGCGGTGTTTCAACCGCATCTCTACAGCCGCACCGAACGGCTCCAAGATGAGTTTGGTGAGGCGTTGAGCGCTGCTGATGTGGTGGTAGTGACCGATGTCTACGGCTCTCGAGAGGAGCCGGTGCCCGGTGTCACCGGGGATCTGGTGGCGGAGGCAGTGCGCCGTCGCGGTCGCGAGGTTCACTATGTGGCGCACAAGGCCGATCTCGCCCGCTTCCTGGTCGACCGGGTGGTGTCAGGCGATCTGGTGCTCACGATGGGGGCAGGGGACATCACTCTGCTTCCCACCGAGGTCGCCGCGATGTTGGCCGAGAGCAGATGAGCCCTCTTGACGATCTGGTCGCTCGAGGGGTGGTCACTCGTGATGTGCCATTGGGACCCCTCACCACATACAAGTCGGGTGGCCCCGCCCGGTTTTACGTCGTTTGTGACGACCTGGCAACCCTGGTCGGCCTCTGTGCCACCGGGGTTCTGACCTCGATGCCGGTCCTGGTCCTTGGCCGAGGTTCCAATCTGGTGGTGGCGGACCGCGGCTTTCCCGGCCTGGTGATTCGCCTCGGCTCCGGTTTCACGACGATCGACATCGACGGTCCTCTGGCAACCGCTGGTTCGGCGGTGTCGCTACCCCTTCTGGCCAGGGCCAGCGTGAACGCTGGTCGAACAGGGCTCGAGTTCTTCGTCGGTGTGCCCGGCTCGGTGGGGGGTGCGGTCAGACAGAACGCGGGTTGCTTCGGCGTCGAGACCGGGGACCGGCTGATCCGGGCGTCAGTCGTCGACCTTCGGGACGGGACATTGTCCGTTCGTGGCCCCGAGGATCTCGACCTCGCCTACAGGCATTCGAATCTGGGCCCGGATGAGGTGGTCACCGAGGCCGTGTTTGCCACCGAAGAGGGAGACGTCGAAACCGGTCTCCAGGAGTTGCGACGCATCACTCGTTGGCGTCGGGACAATCAGCCCGGCGGCACTTTCAACGCGGGGAGCGTTTTCAAGAACCCGCCAGGAACGTCGGCGGGCGAGCTGATCGATTCGCTTGGTCTCAAGGGCATCAAGGCAGGAGATGTGTCCGTGTCGAAGAAGCACGCCAACTTCTTCGTGGCCGGGCCCGAGGCCACGTCTGCCGACATCCTCGAACTCGTCCGTCTGGTGAAAGACCGCGTGTTCCAGGCCACCGGCACCATCCTTGAGCCCGAAGTCCAATTCGTGGGATTCGAGGAATGAGCATCGACCCGAGATTGAAAGAGCGGCGCCGGGTGGTGGCTGAGGATCGGGCGCGCCGCAAGATCGGCCGTCTCCTCAGGGTCATCTTGATCCTCGTTCCGTTTGGCGTCGTCGCCTGGTTCCTGCTCTCACCTTGGCTCAGTGTCAACGAGGTCGCCACCACGGGCGTCACCTCCAGCGAGACTCACGGCATCCTTGCCGAGATGGGAGCGGTTGCCGGAACTCCGATGATCTTGATTCAGGCGGGACGGGTGGAGGAGGCTCTGCTGGCAGACCCCTGGGTCAAGAGCGCATCTGTTGCTCGAGACTGGCCCGATCGCCTCTTGGTCCAAGTCGAGGAGCGGGTGGCTCTGGCCTGGGTGGAGACCGGCGGGGGTTGGGCACATCATGCCGTGGACGGGGTCCCCTTACCGTCAGCCGCCACCCCTGACGACACCATGGCCTGGATCCATTTGCCCGAGGTTCCCCTGGCCGAGGCCGAGTCCTCACGCGATGTACTCGGGGCGCTGGAGTTCGTCGCCGCTCTGCCCCACCAAATACGTGTCCAGACCAGCATCCTCATGAGAGCGAACGGTGAGCTCTGGGGGACGGTGGCAGGCTACGAGGTGCGGTTGGGAAGAGCGGTGGAGATGGACGCCAAAGCGCGGAGTCTGACTGCCCTGCTCGCCCAAAATCCCCCTCCGGGGTCGGTCCTGATCATGATTGCCCCCGCCCACCCAGCGGTGACCCCGCCATGATCGAAACCCTGAAGGTGTACTTGAGCCTTAGAAGTTTGGGGTTTACTTACTCCCAGGGGACCATTAAACCTCTACTTCACCTTTCGATTTTCCCTTGGAGGTACCCGTGAGTTCATCGAGTGGCGGCTATCTGGCCGTGATCAAAGTTGTAGGAATCGGTGGCGGTGGAGTCAACGCCGTCAACCGGATGGTGGAGGCAGGAGTGCGAGGTGTGGAGTTCATCGCACTCAATACCGACGCCCAGGCGCTCCTCATGAGCGACGCCGATGTCAAGCTCGACATCGGGCGCGAGGTGACGAGGGGCCTCGGCGCGGGCGCCAACCCCGAGATCGGACGGGCGGCCGCCGAGGAGCATCGCGCCGAGCTCGAGGACGCACTCAAAGGCTCGGACATGGTTTTCATCACAGCGGGCGAAGGCGGCGGCACCGGCACCGGCGGCGCTCCGATCGTCGCTCAGGTGGCACGCTCGGTCGGCGCCCTAACGGTGGGCGTCGTCACCCGTCCCTTCGGATTCGAGGGCAGGCGCCGTTCCATGTACGCCGAGCAGGGCATCGAAGCCCTGAAGGAGGCCGTCGACACCCTGATCGTCATTCCCAATGACCGGCTCCTCGATGTCGGCGACCCAAGTGCGCCGATTGCCGAGACGTTCCGGCTGGCGGACGACGTGCTCATGAGCGGGGTGACCGGGATCACCGATCTCATAACCACCCCGGGTCTGATCAATGTCGACTTCGCCGATGTGCGCACGATCATGGCTGATGCCGGGTCGGCGGTCATGGGCATCGGTCGTGCCACGGGTGAGAACCGGGCGAAGCAGGCAGCGGAGCGGGCCATCTCCAGCCCGATGCTCGAGACCTCGATGGAAGGGGCCAAAGGTGTCCTGCTCTCAGTTGCAGGACCCTCGGAGATGACGCTCCACGAGGCGACCGAGGCGGCAAGGGTCGTCTCCGATCACGCCCACGAGGACGCCGACATCATCTTCGGAGCGATCGTCGACGACGACCTGGACCAGGAGATGAAAGTCACGGTGATCGCCGCCGGGTTCGAGATCCGGCGCGGTCAGCGAAGCAGCGGTGGCAGTGGAACCCGTCCGACGAGGACACCCGTCGCCTCTGACTACGACGAAGACGCACTCGACATCCCGAGTTTCGTTCAGGGATGATCCGACCCCCCGGTGTGGACGGGGTCGCGTTCACCGATGCGGGCGACGGTGACCAACGGCTGGATCCGAGATCTCATGCTGAGGTTTCCGCCGCACTGGGCGTGTCGGACGAGTGGGCCTCGGCCCGTCAGGTCCACGGGAATGTGGTGCACCGAGTGAATCGTCCCGGTGAGGCCGGTGACGGAGATGCTCTGTGGTCGACCGTTTCTGGCCTGCCCCTGGCCGTTTTCACTGCAGATTGCTTTGGGGTGGTCCTCCACGCTCCACACGCGGTAGGTGTCGCCCACGCCGGCTGGCGGGGCTCACGAGCCGGGCTGCTGACGAGGCTCCGCACCGAAATGGCCGCAGCAGGCCATGCCCCGACCCGCGCCGCAATCGGTCCCGGCATTGGAGCTTGTTGTTTCGAGGTGGGTGACGAGGTTGCGATCGAATTCGACGGCTTCACCACCTCGACCACCTGGGGCACCACCTCGGTCGACCTTCCCAGCTTCATCGCCACCGAGCTCATAGATCTCGAGGTTTGGAGTGTTGATGGGTGCACACTGCATCGACCCGGTTGGTTCAGTCATCGCAGGGATCAGACCCTGGAGCGAATGGCCAGCATCGGGTGGCTGCCGTGAGCTACCAAGAGGTCATCGCCCGGATCGAAGCTGCCGCCTCCCGCAGTGACCGCGACCCTTCAGAGATCACGCTGGTTGCCGTTTCCAAGTCAAAACCGGTGTCCGCGATCCGTGATGTGTACGAGGCCGGGCATCGAGACTTCGGCGAGAACCGGGCCCAAGAGATGGCAGACAAGGCCGCCGACCTCCCTAACGACATCAGGTGGCATTTCGTCGGCGGCCTCCAAACCAACAAAGCCCGGATAGTGCGCCCTATCACCCACTTGCTCCATTCCATGGACCGCGAGTCGCTGGCTTTCTCCTGGGCCAAGGGGATCGGGTTGGCCCCCCCAGTCCTGATCCAGGTCAACACCGGTGCCGAGGCGCAGAAGAGCGGCGCGGAGCCCGACGAAGTGGCATCCCTTCTCGAGACCCTCCTCGATCTCGATGTCGAGGTGCGGGGATTGATGGCCATTCCGCCGTTGAGCGAGGACGCCGAGGAGATGCGGTCCCAGTTCCGCGAGCTGCGTCGGATCAGGGACCAACTCATGGAACGCCACGGCCAGGTCGGAGAGTTGTCGATGGGGATGACCGACGATTTCGAGATCGCCATCGAGGAGGGTGCCTCGATGATCCGTGTCGGACGGGCTATCTTTGGCGATCGAACCTGACCCTGGAGTGGGTTGAATGTCACTCTTTTCAAAAGCTCTCGTCTATCTGGGATTGGTGGACGAGGACCAACTCGACGAGGAGGCCGCCGATCGCCCGCAAAACGGGGTAGTCGAAGAGGCAACCCGTCGCCCGGTCGAGGTGATCCCACAAAGTCGCCGGGTTGAGCCACCTCCCACGGCCCGTGCCGCTACGCGCCCCCAGAGTCGCTCCGGCTCATCCGATAGCATCGGCCTGGTGCGACCAGTTGAGGTTCAGTCCGACATCCTCGTGGTGGAAGAGTTCGGCGACGCCCGGATCCTCGCCGACCGGGTACGTGATCGAACACCTGTCGTCCTCGACATGAGAAGGGCAACGCCCGACCTCGTCCGCCGTGTGGTCGACTTCTCCTCGGGTCTGATCTACGCGTTGGACGGCTCGATGCGAAAGGTCGGCGACGGGCTGGTGCTGGTGCTGCCGCCTCGGGTCATCCTGAGCCGTGACGAAAAGCGACGTCTGACCACCCTCGGGGCCTACGAGATCGACGATCTCGACGACTGACCTTGGACCCCATCGGAATCATCATCTTGATCCTCCAGATCTACTCGTTTGCCGTGCTGGCCTGGGTGATCCTCTCCTGGATCCCAACCTCATCCACTCATCCGCTGGGACAGGTTTCGATCTTTCTCGATCGGATCATCTACCCCGTGATCCTTCCCCTGCGCAGGGTGATCCCACCTCTGCGCCTGGGTGGAGGCATGCTCGACCTGACTCCAATCGTCCTCCTGGTGGGAATCAACATCCTGATCCGTATCCTGGGGAACATCGGCTGATTCTTGGAGCCGGCGGGCACGTTTCGTATCCTCACTGCCAACTCGAGAGGTTCATCAATGCCAATCACACCGTCCGACATCGAGCACAAGACGTTTTCGACCGCCCTTCGCGGCTACGACCTCGACGAGGTCGACGACTTCCTCGATGAGATCGTGGTCGCCCTCCGTGACCTCCATGGGGAGCTGACGGCGGCGAGGGCGAAAATCGCCGAGTTGGAACAGAGCAAGGGAAGCGGCGGGGGTGCCGGAGCCGTCGTCGTAGGTGTCGGCGACGAGTCTGCTGTCGGCAGGGTGCTGATCCTTGCGCAACAAACCGCTGACCGGACGTTGGAGGAGGCTCGCGCAGAGGCCGATCGAACGCTAGAGGAAGCTCGGGCCGAAGCCGAACGGAAGCTCGAGGAGGCTAATGCCGAGGTCGATCGAACCCTGACCGAGGCCCGCACGGAAGCCGATTCCTTCGAGGCGGACCGCGAGCAGCGGCGTGAAGCGGCACAAACTGAGATGGCGGAGCTGAGTGTCCTGGTTTCCAGTGTTCGGAACCAGCTCGCATTGCTCGCAACCTCAGTCGCGGACAAGCTCGACGAGATGGACTCCACGATCGACTCTGCCGGACTGGATGCGATCTCTGGTGAGATTGACGATCTCGAGGGCATCATCGACGAGGCGGGCAATGGCGCCGAGGAGGCCTTTGCCGAGTTGACCGGGGCCCATGAGGTCCAGGGTGCCGAGGCAACCGGCTCCGAGGTCGGGGAGAATGCCGAGTTGGACCTCGACATCACCGACACCGTGGAGACCACGGTCGACGAGGAAGCCGGCGATGATCTCGATTCCGATGCAGAGCTCGACGCCGAGATCGAGGCCGCGGAGGCCGAAGTCGACGGCGACGACGAGGACAGTGATGACGGGGACGATGACGAGGACAGTGACGACGGGGACGATGACGAAGACAGTGACGATGAAGACGACGAAGCCCACCGGGACGACGAGGACGAGTAGCGGCGCCCCAGAGCTCAGCCCGATCTAGGCGGGCTCGACAGCCAGCCAGATCACCCTGGCATCGAGATCGAATTCCTCTCCAACCGGTGCGCTCGACGCGGTCACAGAGCTGGCCAGAACCTCCCCGGCGATGATGTCGTGGTGGGTGGCAAAGGCGGTGTTGACCTCAGGATCCACGCTGTGCCAGGTCAGGTTGATCCGGTCGACCACGTCGAGACCTGCTTCACGACGGAGCCGTTGCACCCGGCTCACGATCTCACGGGCGATGCCCTCCTGCACCAAGGTCTCGTCGAGGGTGGTGTCGAGGGCACAGGCAAAATCAGATCCGGCCTCGACGATGACCCCTTCGATTGGGGTCCGTTCCACGATCAGGTCGGCGAGGGTGATCGGGTGCCCGGCGATCTCCACCGTCCCCCCTTCGAGGATCTCTTCCAGGTCTTCGGCGGTCAGAGCCGCGATTCCGGCAGCCACGATCTGCATCTCCGACCCCAAGTCCGGGCCCAGCTTCCTGAAATTGGCCTTGGCGGACAGTTGAACCAGGGCGGCCTCGTCGCCGCTGGCTGACACCTGTTTCACATTCAGTTCCTCGGAGATGATGTCGGCGTGAACCTGGACGGCGGCCGCGATCTCGGCGTCGTGGGTGAGGACGGTGAGCGAGGCCAGCGGCTGGCGGACCCGGTGCCCTTCCTTCTTCCGCAGGTTGCGGCCGAGGCGGACCACTTCTCTGACCACTGCCATCGAGGTCTCGAGCCCGGTGTCTATCAACGAGGCCTGAGCTTCGGGGAAGTCCCGATGATGCACACTGCGGACTGCGGCAGGGTCGTGACGGGCCACCAGGTCTTGATAGAGGTGCTCGGTGATGAAGGGCAGGATCGGGGCCAGCACCTCGACAAAGGTGGTGAGCACCTCATAGAGGGTGGCGAAAGCGGCGAGCTTGTCGGTATCACCCTCGCCCGATTCGCCTCGTGCCCGCCAGAACCGTCTTCGTGAGCGGCGGACGTACCAGTTGGTCAAGTGGTCGATGAAACCGAGGATGGGGGGCACCACGTTGTAGAGGTAGTACCCCTCCATCTGGGTGTTCACCTCGTCCACCAGGCTCTGCAGGACCGAGAGGATCCAGCGGTCCATCTCGGGGCGGGCCGAGGGTGGCGGTGCTGCTGCGAAATCGGCGATGGTGATCCCGTCCGCCTCGGCATAGGTGGTGAAGAAGCTGTAGGTGTTCCACAGCGGCAACAAGACGGTCCGTACCACTTCTGCCACGCCGTCCTTGCTGAACCGCAACGGCTCGGCTCGCAGCACCGGGGAATTGATGAGGAAGGCCCTCAGCGCGTCGGCGCCTAGGTCGTCGAAGATCTCCGATGGGTCGGGGTAGTTCTTGAGGCTCTTGGACATCTTGCGACCGTCCTCGGCCAGGATCAGGCCGTTGACGACGCAGTTCTCAAAGGCGGGCCGGTCGAAGAGAGCTGTGGAGAGCACGATCAGCGTGTAGAACCAGCCCCGGGTCTGGTCGAGTCCCTCGGCAATGAACTTGGCCGGGAAGGTCGCCTCGAATCGCTCGGTGTTCTCGAATGGATAGTGGTTCATGGCGTAGGGCATCGAGCCCGACTCGAACCAGCCGTCGAGCACCTCGGGGACTCTGATCATCGACCCGTCGCACGAGGAACAAGCCCATCCGATCCTGTCGACGACGTGCTTGTGCAGATCGTCGGGTCGTTGCCCGGAGAGGGCCTCCAACTCGTCGATCGACCCGACGGCAATGACTTCCTCACAGCTGGTGCATTCCCAGACCGGGATACAGGAACCCCAGTAACGGTTGCGGCTGATCGCCCAATCACGGGCGTTGGCCAGCCAGTTCCCGAAACGTCGGGTGCCCACGTACTCGGGGACCCAGTGGATTCCGTCGTTGATCTCCACCATGCGGTCCTTGATCGCCTCGACCCTGACGAACCAGGTCGGGATCGCTTTGTAGATGAGGGGAGTCCCGGTCCGCTCACAGAACGGGTAGGAGTGGACGATCCGACCGGAATGGACCAGCTTTCCCGACTCCTTGAGAAGCTCGATCAAGGTCGAATCCGCCTTCTTCACGTTCTGACCGGCGGCCTCGGGGACCTCATCTGTGAAGTTCCCTTCGGCGTCCACCGGGTCGACCAACGCCTCGATGCCCGCTTCCTTCAGGGCGTGGAAGTCGACTTCGCCGTAGGCGGGCGCCATGTGAACCAGCCCGGTGCCTTCGTCGACCGTGACCTCTTCGGAGAGGATGATGCGAAACGCCCCCTGTTCCCGGAGATCGGCGAAATGCCCGAAGGGTGGTTCGTAGGGGATCCCGTGCAGATCGCGGCCTTGGGCGCGGGCCACGACTTCGGGCTCGTCGCCGAAGACTGTCGACGCCCGGGCCGCCGCGATCCAATAGTGATCGTCGTTGTCGGCGATCCGGAGATACTCATGATCCTCGCCGACGGCCACCGCCAGGTTTCCGGGAAGGGTCCAGGGGGTCGTGGTCCAGATCAGGAGGAAGTCACCGGCCGACACCGTGGCGTTGGCCTCCACCACCTTCAACCGGACAATGATCGAGGGGTCCTCGACATCGCGGTAGTCCTTGTTGGCCTCGAAGTTGGAGAGTGGGGTGGCCGCACCCCATGAGTAGGGGAGCACCTTGAAGTCCTTGTAGACCAACCCCTTGTCCCAGAGCTGCCTGAAGACCCACCACACCGTCTCCATGAAGTCGAGATCCATGGTCTTGTAGTCGTTCTCGAAGTCGACCCAGCGTCCCAGGCGCTCGGTGAGCACCTCCCAGTTCTCGGTGTTGGCTTGGACCACACTGCGGGCGGCCTCATTGAATCGGTCGACCCCGTATGCGGCGATCGCTTTCGGCCCGGAGATCCCGATCCGCTTTTCGACTTCCATCTCGATCGGCAGACCATGGGTGTCCCATCCGAACCTGCGCTCGACCCGAAATCCTCGCATCGTCCAATACCGGGGAACCATGTCCTTGAGGACACCGGCCAGCAGATTGCCGTGATGGGGGCTGCCGGTGGGAAAGGGCGGGCCGTCGTAGAATACGTACTCGCGATCGGCGGGGCGGCGACGTACCGATTCGGCAAAAGCATCGGTTTCTCGCCATAGAGCCAGCACAGCCTCCTCCAAACGGGGGATGTCGACTGCGGGGTCGACCCTTTGAAATCCGGTCACGTTGGTCAATGCAGCCAATCTCTGGGTGGTCGGGACCGGGAATCGTAGGGTCTCGGCCCACCTGTGATGTAGAACGAGGGAATTGATAAGGTTCCCGTCCTTTACGAGGATGAACCTTGGCTAGGAATCTCGCCAAATCGACAGTCGAGCGATACCGGAAACGCCTCGAAGAGGAGCGTGATCGTCTTCAGGTCATGATCCGGGAATACGAGCTCGAACTCGAAGAGGCTCGTCTCACGGAGAGCTCCTCCGACCGCAGCCCCGATCCGGGGAATGCCGAGGCAGGGTCAATGAAATTCGAGTACGAGAAGGAGCTCTCCATCGAGCAGAACACCGTCGATCTGCTGGGAAAGGTGGAACGGGCCCTCGACAACATCGACAAGGGCACCTACGGGATTTGTGAGAGCTGCAGCAAGCCGATCCCGATGGCCCGACTCGATGTTCTGCCCTACGTGACGCTCTGCGTCGACTGCGCACGCAAGAGTTGACCCGGCGTTACGTCATCGCGGTCGGCATGGCGAGCTTGCTCGTCCTGGTCGATTCTTGGACAAAACGGTGGGCATCGATTCACTTTGTGGACAACCCACTCGAAGTCATCCCCGGTTTTCTCACCTTCACCTTCACCGAGAACCCAGGAGCCGCTTTCGGCTCATTGCAGAACGCAGGTCCAATCCTTGGAGTGGCGGCCATTGGCGTGACACTGGGCCTGTTCTGGGCACTGCGTCATGCCCGGCCTGGCCTGGAAGTGGTTGCCTTCGGGCTGATCATGGGGGGCGCCGTTGGCAACCTCGTTGATCGTATCTTTCGGGGGCCGGGTCTTCTCGACGGCAAGGTGATCGACTGGGTCAACC
>JALYNX010000270.1 GCA_030772935.1 Actinomycetota bacterium
GTCGTGGGGGACTGGTACACCGACCTCAATCCCTGGCGATCCCTGGCTGGTGCTTTGAGGATCGGGAGAGCCGAGCGGCTGTGGCTGCTCGGGCGGGTCGGCGTTTTCCCGGCCGCGGCGTTGCTCCTCGGCTTCACTTGGCTCGAGCTGATCAACCCGGATTCCGGTTCAGCCCTCACTCTGGGCCTAGCCGCCACGGCCTATACGCTCGTCCTCCTGACGGCGATGGCCTACGCCGGAAGGGAGACTGGGTTGGCGGTCTTCGATGCCTTCACCCCGTACAACCGATTGATCTCGTCACTGTCGCCACTGGGCCGTCGCCCTGGCGGACGGTTGGTATGGCGAGGTTGGCTGAGGGCGCTTCCTGTGCTTCCCGAGTGGCCCGGCCTGGCGGCTTTCGTGGTCGTAGCCATCGGGACCGTCACCTACGACGGCGCGTCGGGGACCACATGGTTCAAGTCCGCATTCGGGGATATCGCTGCCTCGATGCTCGGCGCAACCCTTCTTCTCCTCGGCTCGGTGTCCATGATCGGTCTCGCCTACTGGGTCGCTTCGTGGGCTGCGGCGAAGATGGTCGGCAGCGGTTGGACCGCCCGGCGAGTGGCCACTCGCTTTGCCCATACTCTGGTTCCGATCGCACTCGCGTATGCGGTGGCCCACTACCTCACGTTGATTGTCTTCGAGGGCCAGCAGCTGATCGCAGCGGTGTCAGACCCTTTCGCATTGGGATGGGACCTCTTCGGGACCGCTGATCGCAAAGTGGACTTCTTCCTCACCGCCAGCGAGCCGATCTGGTATCTGCAGATGGCGGTGATTGTGAGCGGGCACGTGACCGGCGTGGTTCTGGCCCACGACAGGGCTCTGGGAGACTTCGGGGCGGATGCGGTGCGCTCCCAATACGCGATGCTTCTCCTTATGGTGGCCCTCACCACACTGGGGTTGTTGATTCTCTCCGGATGATGTTCATATTCGCCCACTACTGGGGTATCGATGAGGTTGGGATCTTCGTGATCCCGGCCCTGGCTGCGATCTGGTCCTTGCGCTGGGCCGAGCGCCGCGCACGCCGGATGGCGGAGGAGAAGAAGCTGTTGGCGGATGCCCCGGAGGAGCCCGACGATGTCGACTGAGGTTCCCGGAACTCCCTATCCCAAGGACGTGGCGGTGTCGGTTCCTAGCGACCGGCCCCGAACGACTCTCACCGCCTATTTGGCCCTCACCAAACCGAGAATCATCGAATTGCTGCTCATCACCACGGTGCCGGCGATGGTGTTGGCCGCGGGCACGTGGCCGGGAGCATGGATCCTGATCACCACCCTGATCGGAGGCACACTCTCTGCCGGGGGCGCCAATGCGTTGAACAGCTATTTCGATCGCGACATCGACGAGATCATGAGACGCACCAGGGGCCGACCTCTGGCCCGCCACGAGGTGGCCCCGGCCAAAGCACTCGTGTTCGGGATCAGCCTCGGAATAGCCGGATTCGCTTGGCTCTGGGTCACAACCAATCTGGTGGCTGCCTCCCTCTCGACAGCCGCCCTCCTCTTCTATGTCTTCGTCTACACCATCGCCCTGAAAAGATCGACGACGCAAAACATCGTCATCGGGGGAGCGGCGGGCGCCGCCCCGGTCTTGGTGGGGTGGGCGGCGGTCACCGGTGGGATCTCCTTGCCGGCGTGGGTGCTCTTCTTCATCGTGTTCTACTGGACCCCGCCTCATTTCTGGGCGCTGGCCATCCGTTATCGGGAGGACTACGCCCGGGCCGGGGTCCCGATGCTTCCGGTAGTCGTGGGGGTCGAGGCAACCACCCGGAAGATGCTGCTCTACACCGCCGTGATGGTGGGCATCACCCTGCTTCTGGTGCCGGTGGCCGGGATGAGCTGGATCTACCTGCTCGCCGCCATCGGCCTCGGCGGATGGTTCCTCTGGGACTCCTGGCGGGTGTACCTCCACCCGGATCAGGCGATGCGGCTGTTCACAACGTCCACGATTTACCTGGCGGCGCTCTTTGCCTCGGTGATGCTGGACGTGCTGATCCGATGAGGCGTCTCCTGCCCGGCGTGGGTGCGGCTCTCCTCCTGATGGGAGCCTGTTCCTCGGGGGAGGTGACCCCGTTCGGGATCATCGCCTCATCTCCGGTGAGCATCGGTGTGGGGGAGCAGCGGGTCATGTTCGGGCTGATCGACCAGGAAACCAACGAATACCTGGCTTCTCCGGACATCCTGGCCACGGTCACCCTTCGCGACGAGAACGGCGCCCCGATCTCGACCTACGACACCGAGTTCATGTGGACCGTGGAGGATGTCCGCGGCCTGTATGTCGCCCATATCGAGATTCCCGAGGCCGCTACCTATCAGGTGACCCTGGAGGCGGAGGGATTCTCGACCGCGGGCCCGATGGGGTTGGTGGCGGTCGAGGATCCGGGTGTCATCGAACGGGGGGACCCGGCTCCGATATCGGTAACCCGCACCTCAGCCGATCACCCCGACCTTGCAGAGATCAGCTCGGATCCGGACCCCGACCCGGCGATGTATGAAGTGTCGGTTGCCGATGCACTGACGGGAGGCGAGCCTACGGTGATCGTGTTCGCCACTCCTGGGTTTTGCGCCAGTGCCACGTGTGGGCCTCTCCTCGACCAGGTCAAGGGTCTCCGCGAGAGCTTCCCGGGGGTCCGG
>JALYNX010000271.1 GCA_030772935.1 Actinomycetota bacterium
CTCGATTTCCTCGCCTAGGGCGTGCCGCGTAGCTTGACCGACACATGAGTAACCAACCACTGCGGGTTGCGGTCACCGGCGGCGCCGGCCAGATCGGATACAGCCTGTTGTTCAGGATCGCCGCTGGAGAGATGCTGGGGCGAGAGCAACCGATCATCCTCCAGATGCTGGAGATTCCCTCAGCAATGCCCGCCCTCGACGGGGTGGCAATGGAACTCGAGGATGGTGCCTTTCCGCTCCTGGCCGGGTTGACCAAGACCGTTGACCCCGAAACCGCCTTCGACGGCGCCGACATCGCCCTCCTGGTAGGAGCCATGCCCCGCAAGTCCGGGATGGAACGCTCCGACCTGCTCTCGGCCAATGGCGCCATCTTCACCGTCCAGGGCCGGGCCCTGGACGCCGCGGCGAGCCGCGAGGTGAAGGTCCTGGTGGTGGGCAACCCCGCTAACACCAATGCTCTCATCGCCATGAACAACGCGAAGGGTCTTGATTCTCGACGTTTCACCGCGATGACTCGCCTCGATCACAACCGGGCGATCAGCCAGTTGGCAGTGCGGACCGGCAGTCCGGTGAGCTCGGTCAGGAAGATGACGATCTGGGGCAATCACTCATCGACTCAATACCCGGATCTCTTCCATTGCGAGGTGGACGGTAAGCAGGCCTACGAGCTGGTTGCCGATCATGACTGGGTCAATGACGTCTTCATCCCGACCGTGGCCGGGCGAGGAGCTGCGATCATCACCGCCCGTGGGGCATCGTCTGCGGGGTCGGCAGCCAACGCTGCCATATCCCATGTCCGGGACTGGGTGTCGGGAACCCCCGAAGGGGACTGGGTCTCGATGGGGGTTCGGTCCGATGGCTCCTACGGTGTTCCCGAGGGCCTAATCTCGTCATTCCCGTGCATCTGTCGCGACGGGATTTGGGAGATAGTGCCCGGTCTCGAAATCGACGACTATTCGCGGGCCAAGATCGACGCCTCGATCGCCGAGCTCATCGAGGAGCGTAATGCTGTGCAGTCGTTGGGTTTGATCTGAGACTGAGGATCAGCTGACGACACCGGGTTCGATGTGGAAGACGGCGTCCTCTTCCCATTCGACGGTGCCATTCCACCAGAGGAACCCTGTTCGCCATTCGTGATCGACGATGACCTTGACCCCGATCCAATCGCGGTTCGCTCCGAGGTTCTCTCGCGAGGACGACGGCCAGCCGTTTGCCAGAAGGAACCATGTGCCGCCGGTGCAGGTCAACCCGGGCTCGGCGACTGCGGCGGGCCGATAGATCTGGCGGTTGCCACCTACGTTTCCGTTGACGTCTGATTGGTAGATCCAGAGCTGCTTGACCGCGTTGCCGGAGACACCATTGAGGGCGCCGGCCGAGGCTTCGATGATCCGGCAGTCGGCGTCGACGTGATCACCAGCGGCGCTCCCTACCCGCCCGCCTTCACGGACTGCGGCGGTCATCGAGATCCGGTCGGAGAATCCGGTGCCCCACTCGTAGGCGCCGAGGGACAGCATCAACAAGATGATGATGGCGAAGGCAAATTCGATCGCTGCGTTGCCCCGTTCGCTGCTCATGGCGTCCCAGGTGGGAGCAAGTGCACCGGGTTACCGATGACCCGTGCTCTCCAAGTGGTGCGCTCGGTGGGCTGGCTCAAATCGAGCTCCATCTTCCAGAAACAGTCCGAGCCGTTGCACATGAGGGCGGGGTCATCGGGCAGGTCGATCA
This sequence comes from Actinomycetota bacterium, assembly GCA_030772935.1. Lineage (GTDB taxonomy): Bacteria > Actinomycetota > Acidimicrobiia > Spongiisociales > ZC4RG35 > JALYNX01. The sequence goes on from JALYNX010000271.1 coordinate 1,726, forward strand.
CGGCAACGATCCATTGCTCGTTGTAGACCCGGGGATCAGAGCCCCGAGAGGTGTCCGTGGTCTGCCAGGTACAGGGACCGGAGCCCGGTGATTGGCTCTCTGCAGTCAGATTGTGATTCCACACCGTCCAACTGCAGTTGACCGGCCCATTGGGTGAGAGCAGGGTCATAAAGGAGTTGTCGTCAGCGTCACCAGGGTCGTAGAACTGGAGTTCCAGCTTCTTCCCGGCGTGGATCGCCTCGATCTCGGCGATATAGAGTTGGCTGTTCGCGACCAGATCGTTGGACCAGATCGACATGTCATTGATGCCGTACACCCGAGGTAGGGGACCACTGCCTACGGTGGCACGGACCGAGTAGTGATTGCTGGCGATGCCGTCCCCGGTGGTGGTGACATGGAGGACATAGATGCCGGGGGTCAGCGACCCACTGACTGTGCACAGGTCGCGCCAAAAGTTCATGTAGAACGTTCCGTCGTCGGGGTCCAGAGTCAATGAACACCCGGGAATAGCCGGATTGTCGGTGGGGTCGAGCGGGGTGATGTCGACCATGTGCAGTGTGTAGG
>JALYNX010000272.1 GCA_030772935.1 Actinomycetota bacterium
CGAGCTCATAGGCCCCTGCCTGCAGACGTTGAGCGGCTTCGTTGTTGCGGACTGCAACCTCGAATTCGAGGGCCGATCGCACCACTCCCTGGGCGGCCAGGATCGCCGCGATATCTTGCGCGCTCGAGCCGCTGGGAATCTCCACGGTCACTTCTTGACCCGGGACCACGTTGACCGGGCCGGCTGTCGGATCATCGGAGTTGACCGAGGAGCCGACCAGCCTGCCCAAATAGGAAGCGCCACCAACAACCGCCACGCCGGACAGGATGACGAGACCACCGATCACCACCAGACGGGCGGCTCTGGACCACGGCGAGGGCTCGGGTACTGGTTCGAAAGTCATTGCAACGTGTTGAGGTAGTCCTGGAGGATGATGGCCGCAGCCACTTTGTCGATGGTGGTTTTACGATCCCGACGCTTCATGCCGGACTCGAGGAGGGCGCTCTCCGCCATCCGCGAGGTGAACCTCTCGTCGAGATAGACAATCTCGGCTTCAGTGGCCTCAGCCAGCTGTTCGCCGAGACTTCTGGCGTCGACGGCGGACGTGCCCTCACCACCGCCGAGACTGGTGGGGAGACCGACAACGATGGTACCCACCTCATGGATTTGCGCGAGTCGGCTGATCTCCTGGACAGCCGTCGCCCGGTCGACCACGTCCAGCGGCGTGGCGGTCAGGCCGATCGGGTCGGACAGCGCCAATCCCACCCGTTTCGCGCCCACGTCGACTCCGAGGCAGCGGCTCACAGACCGCCGAGAGCGCGCTCCGCGGCTGCCCGGGCGAGCTCCAGTGCTTGGGATAGACGCTCACCGTGCTGACCTCCGGCCTGAGCCAGCTCGGGGTCGCGGGATCCCCCGCCTCCCAGCTCGCGAGCAGCGTCGACGATCATGTCGGCGGCGGACACCCCCTTTGCAACCAGGTCTCTGGAAACGACCCCGATCAGAACTCCCTTGCCGGAATTCTGCGATCCCACCACCACAACCGATTGCCCGCCGAGGCGATCTCTGATCCCGAGCGCCAACTGCCGGAGTGAGCTGGCGTCGAGGTCCCCGGCGTCGGCTACCACCAAGGACGCTTCACCGATCCTTTCCGGCGCCGCCGCCATCTCGGCGGCGAGCTCACCGCGCTGTTGGCCGCGAATCGCATCCAGCTCCTTCTCCAGGCCGGTAACACGTTCCATCAGCGCTTCGACCCGGGCCGGGACTTCAGAGGCTCCGACCTTGAGCAGCTGGCCCGCCCGATCCACGCCATCCCTCATCTCAGCCAACCGGTGGTAGGCGGCCATGCCGGTCAGGGCTTCCAACCTTCTCAGGTTGGAGCCGATCGACGACTCGGAGGTGATGAGCAGGGGCCCGACCTGGGCCGAAGAGTGGGTGTGGGTCCCGCCGCAGAATTCGATCGAGAACTCCCCTACCTCGACCACCCGAACCGTCTCGCCGTACTTGTCGCCGAAGAAGGCCAGCGCCCCCATCTGCTCAGCCTGTTCCTTCGTGGTCACCGTGGTCTGCACCCTGGCATTGTCGATCAGCTTCTGATTCACCTCGGTCTCGACTTCGGCGAGCTCATGTGGAGCTACCTGGGCGAAATGGGAAAAGTCGAAGCGGACCCTTCCTGCCTCGACCAGGGAGCCCGCCTGTTTTGCGTGCTCACCGAGGACATCACGAAGCGCCCAATGGAGTACATGAGTCCCGGTATGGCTCTTCCTGATCGCCTCCCGGCGCGGCGAGTCGATGACCGCGGACGCCGTTTGGCCCACCGCGATGAAACCCGAATCGACTTTGAGTCGATGCCCATGCAATCCCTGCAGGGAATGCTGGGTGTCAGTCACCACACCGATCCCAGTCTCGGTCTCGATGACGCCGGTGTCGCCAACCTGGCCGCCGGACTCCCCGTAGAACGGGGTGCGGCTGAGAAAGACCTCGACCTCGCGGCCCTTTTCTGCCCGGTCGATCGTCTCCCCGTCGGCGACGATGGCCAACACCTGGCCCTCGGCGGTCTCCTGTTCGTATCCGACGAAGTCGGTGAGGCCGGCCACCTCGAGGACCGATCGGTAGACCTCGAGGGCAGCCACGTCATCGCCACCCTTCCAGGCGGCACGGGCTCGTTTTCGCTGTGCCGCCATCTCCTTTTCGAACCCCTCGGAGTCGACCTTGACCCCGCGCTCGGAAGCGATCTCGCGGGTCAGCTCGATCGGGAATCCGTAGGTGTCGTGCAACTTGAAAGCCGTGGCCCCGGACAGGGTTGCCTCGGGATCACCCTCCAGCTCGGCATCGAGTAGCTGGTGACCCGATTCGAGAGTGCGTCTGAATCGTTCCTCCTCGCGGGTCACCACCTGTGTTATGAAATCCTCCTTTTCGCGCAGCTCGGCGTACCAATCACCCATCACATCGACGGTTGCGCCCACGAGATCGGGGAAAACGAGACCCTCACCCCCGAACTGCCATGCGTGCCGGACCGCGCGCCGCAACAGACGACGGAGCACGTAGCCCCGCCCGTCATTGGAAGGGATCACCCCGTCACCAATCAGAAATGTCACCGAACGCGCGTGGTCGGCCAGGATGCGCAGCGACACATCGTGGAGCTCGTTCTCCCCGTAGGTGAGACCGGTGTAGGCAGCTGCCACGTCACGGATGTGCTTGGTGGTGTCGATGTCGAAGATCGAGGGGACACCTTGCATCACTACCGCCACCCGGTCGAGACCCATACCGGTGTCTATGTTCTTGGCGGGCAGGTCACCAACGACGTGATAGGGCTCGTCCTGGATGTTCTGCATGAAGACAAGGTTCCAGATCTCGAGGAAACGATCCTCGCCGCCGCCGATCGGCCCCCCCGGCGCCCCATACTCCTCGCCCTTGTCCCAGAAGATCTCCGAGCAAGGCCCGCAGGGCCCAGGGACCCCCATCTGCCAGAAGTTGTCTCTCCCCCCACGCTGGACCCGCGCCGCGGGCACGCCGACCTGATCGATCCAGATCTGCTCAGCCTCGTCATCGGTTTCGTACACCGTGTACCAAAGCCGCTCCGGATCCAGGCCCAGACGCTCGGTCACGAACTCGTAGGCCCAGGCGATCGCCTCCTCTTTGAAGTAATCGCCAAAGCTGAAATTGCCCAACATCTCGAAGAAGGACAAGTGACGTTGGGTGGTTCCGATGATGTCGATGTCGACGGTGCGCACCACTTTCTGAACCGTGGTGGCGCGAGCGAAGGGTGCCGGTTCCTCCCCGAGGAAATAGGGCTTGAAGGGAACCATCCCGGCGTTGGTGAGCAAGAGCGTGGGGTCGACCGGGATCAGCGAGGCCGAGGGCCGGATGACATGGCCTTTCTCCTCGAAGAACGAGGTGAAAAGCGTGCGAATTTGGTTGCTGTCCAAGTAGATCCTGGTGGGCTCGACTCGGGGCGAGGTTAACGAGCGTCTGCCCGTTGCCGGCTGCCATTGGGGCGGACCGCTTTCGCCGCCAGGCCCATCACGCCGGCACCGGTGGCGACCGCGGCATGTCGCAGCTCGTGCAAGGTCGGCTTGCGCCGCAATGCGCGGACCGTCACCACCCCACCGGCCACGACACCGGTCAGGAACCAGAAGAGCCGCCTCAGCATCGTTCCAGGGTACCGGTCATTTCCGGCCCTTCCGCTGGAGGATTCGATCGATCTCGGCCAGACGTTGGGAGATCTCATTCTCATCGCCGAGACGACCGGGGTTGAACAAAGGCTGTGGTGGCACCTCGTCGGGGAAGTACTGCTGCCCAACGACGCCATCAGGGTGATCGTGGGAATAAAGATAGCCCTCGCCGTGACCGAGCGTGCCTGCCCCCGAATAGCCGGTCGAGCGCAGATGCATGGGCACACCACCCGCCGGCCCGTTGCTGACCAGCTCCCGAGCTGCACCCATCGCTCTGCCTACCGAGTTCGACTTCGGCGCAGTGGCCAGATACAGCGTGGCGTGGGTCAGGTGATACGCCGCCTCCGGAAGACCGACGTAGGCGAGGGCATCCGCTGCCGCCACTGCGACCTGCAGCCCGTTGCTGTCGGCCAGCCCGACGTCCTCGGAGGCGAGGATGATCAGACGCCGTGCGATGAACTCGGGATCTTCGCCGCCCTCGAGCATCAGGAACAACCAATAGAGCGCCGCATCGGGATCCGAGCCCCTGACACTCTTGATGAAGGCGGAGATGACGTCGTAGTGCTGGTCTCCGGTCTTGTCGTATCTGACCACTCTCCGCTGCAATGCCTCTGCCACGTCTTCGATGGAGATCTCGTGACGTGATGCGCCTCCGGCGAGGAGGGCGGCCACTTCGAGGGCGTTTAGGGCCTGTCTCGCGTCGCCACCGGTTCGATTTGCCAGCTCCGCCAAGGCATCGTCGGCGATTGTCAGCCCTTCTTTTCCAAGGCCGCGTTCGGCGTCGGTGAGTCCCCGCTCCACCAACTTCTCGACGTCACCGGCGCCAAGCAATTCGAGTCGAAACAATGTCATCCGGCTCATCAACGGGGAGTTGACCTCGAAGAACGGGTTCTCCGTGGTGGCGCCGATCAGGGTCAGCGTCCCGTCCTCGACCCCCGGCAAAAGGGCATCTTGTTGGTTCTTGGCGAACCGATGGATCTCGTCGAGAAAGAGAACGGTTCGCCGTTCGTCGGTTTCCAGCCGCCCTCGGGCAAGGGCCAGCACCTCACGGATGTCCTTGACCCCGGCTGAGGTAGCCGAGAGGGTCTCAAAAGCTGCGTCGGCATAGGTGGCCACCACCCGGGCCAGGGTTGTCTTGCCGGTGCCTGGCGGTCCCCAGAGCAGCATCGACACCGGGCGCCCCGACTCGACCACCCGCCGGAAAGCGGCGTCGGTCCCCATCAATGCCTCCTGGCCGACGACCTCGTCCAGGGAACGGGGCCGCATCCTGGTAGCCAACGGGGCGTTGCGCCAGGCGGACTCCTCCGCCCGGGCGGAGAACAGGTCAGGCATGATTAATGCCGGCCGACTTTGCCCTTCGCTCAGGCAACGGTCTCTCGTCGGTCAATGCCGACCTGGCTTTCACAGCTCGGGCAAACAGAAACCGGTCGGCCGGATTACTCATCCGGTCCAGCGACGAGTTCATCGGGTTCTGACTGTCGGGCCCGTGCCTCTGCGGTGAGGGCGACACCCAACTCGCCCAACTGGGTGTCGTCGACCCAGGTCGGGGCCCCGGTCATCGGATCCATACCGGTCTGGGTCTTGGGGAATGGGATCACCTCCCGGATAGAGACCTCGCTTTGCAACACCATCACCAGCCGGTCGATGCCGAAGGCGAACCCGGCATGCGGCGGCGTTCCATAGCGAAGCGCTTCGAGGAACCACCCGAATCGCTTCTCGGCGGTCTCGGGGTCGATTCCCAGGATCTCGAACACCTGGCGTTGCACCACCGGATCGTGGATCCGCACCGAGCCCGAACCAAGCTCGATTCCATTGAGCACCACGTCGTAGGCGTTGGAAGTAGCTTCCACCGGGTTGTCCCGCATCTCCTCTAGGGACACCGGTGAGGTGAAAGGATGGTGGGAGAAGGTGAGTGACCCATCCTCAGCCTCCTCGAAGAGCGGGAAGTCGACCACCCAGAGGAAGGCGAGATCGTCGTGGCCGACCGGCCGACCCAGCTCATTGCGCAAACCACCAAGAAC
>JALYNX010000273.1 GCA_030772935.1 Actinomycetota bacterium
AGGAGCTGATCGTCGTTGGTGGTGGCGACACCGCCATGGAGGAGGCCCTCTTTCTCACCAAATTCGCATCGAAGGTGACCATCGTTCACCGCCGCGACGAGTTCCGTGCCTCCAAGATCATGAGCGCCCGGGTCATGGACCACCCCAAGATCGACGTGCTGTGGAACACGATCGTGATCGAGATCCACGGCGACAAGACTGTCACCGGGGTGACCTTGGAGGACACGGCGACCGGGGCGCAGCGCGAGATGGCGACCCATGGTGTGTTTGTGGCCATCGGTCACAGACCCAACACCGAGATCTTCGCCGGCCAACTCGACCTCGACCCCAACGGCTACTTGCTGACGGCCGGCGATGGGAGCACCCGCACCAAGCTGGAAGGGGTGTTTGTCGCCGGAGATGTGTCTGACCACATCTATCGTCAGGCGGTCACCGCGGCCGGAACCGGGTGCATGGCAGCGATCGACGCCGAACGGTGGCTGGCAGACCAGGAATGAACGGGCGGTAGGCGCCGTTCACCCAGAGAGCACACAAGGAGCAGAACCAGGACATGGCCGACATCGTCACTCTCAATGACGGCAGCTTCAAAGAGGCGATCAGCGCCGAAAAGCCGATACTCGTCGACTTCTGGGCGGAGTGGTGCGGGCCGTGTCGGATCATCGCTCCCGTCCTCGAGGAGATCGCGACCGAGAGTGACAAGATCACGATCGGAAAGCTCAACATCGATCAGCACCCGATGCCCGCGGCCGACAACGACGTCATGAGCATCCCGACCCTGATCCTTTTCAAGGACGGGTTGGAGAAGAAGCGAATCGTCGGAGCCGCCCCCAAACATCGTCTATTGCAAGAACTCGCAGAGTTCCTATAACCGCGCTGGTTGTCCGCAACCAGTCCAGTTATGCCACCATTCGGGCCATGCGGCTCTACCGCCTCGGTGACGAGGGTGCCCCGGTGCGGGACATCCAGGATCGTCTCAGCTCTCTCGGCTACGAATCCGATCCTGACCCGCGTTCACTGTTCGGTGAGAGCACCGTGGCCGCCGTAAAGGAGTTTCAGAAGGCCAAAGGCCTCGTGGTCGATGGGATCGTGGGACCCGACACCTGGAGGTCGCTCTACGAGGCCGGATACCGATTGGGTGACCGGCTCCTCTTCTTCCGGCGCCCCATGTTCCGGGGCGAGGATGTCTCCGAGCTCCAGTCGCGTTTCAGCTCGCTCGGTTTCGACGCGGGCAAGGTCGACGGGATCTTCGGCCCAAAGACCGAAGCCGCGGTGCTCGAGTTTCAGCACAACAGGAATCTGGCAGAAGATGGCAAAGTGGGCCCCGAGGTGGTGACCGAGGTTCATCTCGTGACCCGGGGCGAGATGAAGGAAGGCCGTCACGCGGTTCGAGAGCGGGAATGGCTGCGCCGGCTCCCAGCCACCGTGGCCGGGGCCAGGATCTACCTCGATGCCGGCTGTCGGGACCCCCATGAGGCCACGATGGCGTGGGAGGCCGCCTCGGTTGCCGCACTCGGTCTCCAGGAATTGGGAGGGCTTCCGGTCATGTCGAGGTCCCAGGACGCCTCGCTTCCGGAGCGAGTCAGGGCCCGTCGCGCCAACCGGGTCGGTTCCGACCTCATCGTCGCCTTCCAGATGAGCCCCGATGGTGACGACTGTGTCTTCTTCTTCGCCACCGAGCACAGCAGTTCCTCGGCCGGCGAGATGCTGGCGAGGTCGATCGCCTCGGTCACCGGGGGTCGGGTCGAGGGTCGAGCCAACGCACTCCTCAAGGACACGAGCGCCCCAGCTGTGGTCGTTTCCAGGGCGAAACTCAACGACGAGGTGGGACTCGCCGTGGTCGACGGAGTCACGTTGTTCTTCGCCAACGCCGCGGCTACGCGGTGAAGCTTCGGTAGATCCGCTCCAGTTCTTCCAGGGAACCGAACTTGATCTCCAGCTTTCCCTTCTCGTTGCGATAGTCGATCTTCACCGGTGTTCCGAGCCGGTCTCCAAGACGCTTCTCCAATTCGATGATTTGCACCGGTCGGAGCGCCCGGACCCGGGTCGAAGGCCCATTCTCGATCGACTTGCGGGCCCGCACCGCCTCCTCCATCTGACGAACGCTCCAGCCTTCAGCGACGGCCCGCTCGGCGAGATGGGTCGCATATGCCACGTCCTCCACGCCCACCAGCGGACGGGCGTGCCCGGCAGAGAGGTCGCCGTTGTCGACCAGACCCTGGATCGCCGGTGGCAGTTGGAGCAGGCGGAGGGTGTTGGAAACGGTGGGCCGCGACTTTCCGACCCGATCTGCCACCTCCTCCTGCTTCATTCCATAATTTTCCAGGAGGTGACGGTAGGCGTTGGCCTCCTCGAGCGGGCTCAAATCCTGACGTTGCACGTTCTCGACCAGTGCCTCCACCAGCGTCGAGGAGCCGGTTGCCTCCCGCACCACCGCCGGTATCGAGCTCATCCCGGCCCGTTTCGCGGCGCGCCATCTTCGTTCGCCGGCGATCAGGACGAACCCGTCACCGGTCTCGGTGACCACGATCGGTTGCAGGACCCCCACTTCCCGCATCGAAGCCGCCAACTCCTCGAGGGTGTCATCGTCGAAGTGGGTCCGGGGCTGGTCGGGATTGGCCACGATGGCGTCCACCGGCACCATCCGGAAACCGGTCGGTTCGGCAGCGGGGGTGGTGGTGGGGATCAGGGCATCCAGACCACGACCCAAACCGGAGCGTCGTGTCGACATCGCTATTTCTCCTTCATCCCATGACGTTCCCGGAACTCCTTGCCTAGATGCCGATATGCGATCGCTCCCCGGCTCATCGGATCGAAGGCTTCGATCGGTTCGCCGTATGAGGGAGCCTCGGAAAGCCGCACCGAACGGGGGATGACACTGCGATAGGTGATTTCCCCGAAATGCTCTCGAACCTGTTGTGCGACGTCCTTGGAAAGCTTGGTCCGACCGTCATACATGGTGAGGACGACGCCACCAACCTTCAAGCTTGGGTTTAGGTTTGTGGTCACCAATTGCACGTTGCGCAGTAATTGGCTGAGACCCTCCAATGCGTAATACTCGCATTGGATCGGAATCATCACCTCATCGGCAGCGGTGAGGGCATTGACTGTGAGCAGGCCTAACGACGGTGGACAGTCGATCAGAATCACATCATGACCATCGCCCGAAGTCTGAATCGCGTTGCGAAGTCGGTTTTCACGTGAAAACAACGAAACCAGTTCGATCTCGGCCCCGGCCAGATCAATGGTCGCCGGCACGACGAACAAATCCCGTACCGAAGTGGGCTCGATGGCGTCGACCAGCTCCGATTCCTTCAGCATCACGTCATAGATGGAGACATCGATGGAGGATCGATCGATCCCCAAGCCACTGGTGGCGTTCCCCTGGGGGTCGAGATCGATGAGAAGCGTACGCTGCCCCTGGAATGCCAAAGCGGCGGCCAGGTTGATGGCAGTCGTCGATTTGCCGACACCACCCTTCTGGTTGGCGAGGGCAACGACCAGTGGTCCACGATCGGTCACGTTTGATGCATGATAAGAATCCAGAACGTGTGGTCAAGGACCTGCGCCGGGATCTCCAATGTCACCCACCCCTGATGCTCGGGGCGTCGCTCCCAAGAACCGCCCAGAACCGCCATCCCACCCGGCAGCAGCCAGGGTGTGATCCGCTCTCGAGCCCGGTTCGGCGGCAGAGTCGCCCGGGAGACCACCGCCATCCCCTGATGCGACGGCTGCTCGATTTCCCCTTGTTCTACCGTGACATTCTCCAGCTCGAGGATCCGCACTGCCCGTCGCAGCAGATCCACCCTTCGCCCGGATCGATCGAGAAGGATGAACCGGGTGTCACCCCAGAGGATGGCCAGGGGGATACCGGGCAACCCCACCCCGGACCCGAGGTCCAACACTTGATCCGGGGTCGAATCAAATCCGGCGGCAAACAGGATTGAGTCCCCAAGATGACGATCGTGGAGACGATGACTCTCCCCCGGCCCCAATCCCCCGGCTGGAATCGCCTCCTCGGCGAGCCACCGCTGATAGCTGTCGAGACGATCGAGGTCGGTCTCATCCAACTCGACCCCGACCCAATCTGCGCATCTGAGCCAGATGTCGCGATGTTTCACGTGAAACAATGCGTGGACGGTAGGACAAGAGAAGGGGGCCGCGCCGGGGCCCCCTTCACCAGACTGAGCGCGGGGATCATTCTTCTTCGGAGCGATCGGGGTGCTCGTCGACGGCGTCCTCGTCGTCGTTGTCAATCTCGATCCGGGTCAGGACCACATAGCGTCGAGGGGTCTCGCCTTCGGAATACGACTGGACATTGTCATGGGCCGCAGCGGCATCGTGGATCACCTTGCGGTCGGCAGGACTCATTGGTTCCAGCATGATCTCGCCACCTTCGCTCATCAGTTGCTCGATGAGTTGCTCGGCATAGATGGTCAATGCCTGACGACGTCTTTCGGCGTATCCGGCGATGTCGAGACGAAGCCGGGCGGTGTCCTGGGCGTATCGCTGCATGACGGTGCGGGTCAATTCGTGGATCGCGGACCGCACCGCTCCCCGTACCCCGACCAGGGCCTCGGTTTGCTCACCATTGACATCGGCCACGATCACGTCCTCGACGACCGAAGTCGAAACCGAGCCCTCCAATCCGTAGGCGGCGACCAGCCCCTCGAGAAACTCGCCTGCGATTCGAGCCTGGTCGTCGATCGTCATCACCGGACGATCGTCAACCCGGGGTTGGTCATTCTTCTCCTGTCGGTTCATATCGCGACCCCTGCTGTTGGTATTGGTCCTCTGTCGGTTCTCCCCATTGTTACCCGATTTTGGAGTTTCCTGTCGGGCTCTATTCTCTGAGCGTCCTTCCCGGGGGTTGCGACGACGCTCATTGCGACGACGTCTCGTCTTGCGTTGGGTGACCCTGACCACCGCGTCCTGTCCCCCGAATCCGAGAAAACCCTTTTCCGGTTCTTGCAGCACTTCGACTGCGAGCTGCTCACGGTCGGCAATTCCCAACTCGGTCATCGCCGCCTCGATGGCGAGATCGACCGTCCTCGCCCGCACCTCTAGGTAATCCACGTCATCTCCTCCTGCGCCGTCGGCGCTTGTCAGCTGACCCCACTTGCGGTTTCTTGGGCTCACCCTCAACCGATTCGGCGTCCTGGCTCGAGTCGGTCTTGGCAGCACCCGGGGTGGGGCGTCCATCCATCTTGAAGATCAGCGCCTGCTGACCGAGACGGAACAAGTTGGAAGTGGTCCAGTAGAGGACCAGTCCGGCGGGAAAGTTCCAGGAGATAAACCCAATGAACAAGGGCATTATCTTGGTGATCGCCTGTTGGGCCCCGGCCCCCTTCTGGTCGGCGGGTCGCTCCTGGCCGTAGGTCGAGTGCCATTGCTGCACGTATTGAGTGGCGACCATAACCATCATCAGGATCAGATAGGGGAGGGCGGTACGGAGACTGATGGCAAAGGCATTACTGGGGCTGAAGCTCAGGTCCATACCGAGGAATAGCTTGTCGGTTCCGTCCTGCAGGGCCTGGCCTAGCGCCGATGCTGGGTTTATCGGATGGGCGGCGCCGGCGACCACCGCCCCATCAGGGTCGCGGATCAGTGGGTTCTGCAGTAGCTGGAAGAGGGCAAACCAGATCGGCATCTGGATCAACAGGGGGAGCAGACACCCACCGGGGGTGGCGCCGGCGGATTTCTGCAACGCCATGAGACGTTTTTGCATCTCCTGGGGGTCGTCCTTGTACTCCTTCTGCAATCGCTTGATCTCGGGTTGGATCTCGGTGAAGGCCCGGGTGGCCCGGGTCTGCTTCAGGGTCAGCGGGAAGACCACGAGGTTGATGAAGATGGTGAGGAGGATTATTGCGACGCCAAGCCCGGCTCCTTCGCTCAACGGTGGAGCCAGGATGTCGTAGAAGAAGGCGAGCACCGAGCCCAGTGCCTGCTTGAGAATGTCGAAAAGCCCACCCATTATTGAGTTCTCCAGGTTTCGGGGACGGGGTCGTAGCCACCGGGTCGGAGCGGATGACACCTACCAATCCGCTTGATGCCGAGCCAGCTGCCACCAATCACGCCAAAGCGTGTGATCGCCTCTGCCGTGTACGAGGAACAGGTCGGCTGATACCGACAGTTGGCCCGTAACGAAGGAGCTACCAATTTCTGGTAAATCCGGATCAGGCCCACTGCCAGGAAACGGGGACGCAGCCACCTAAGCATCGCGAGGGCCCTCGAGGGCGCGTTCCAGCCATCCCACGAGACTGGGGTGGGGCACGTCCGCTACCTGGCTGGCGCCGATGATCACGTAGTCAATTCCTGGCTTGAGCGGCAACGTCCGCACGATATGGCGCAGACGGCGTTTGATCCGGTTCCGGGTCACCGCGTTCCCGGCACTCTTCGAGACGACGAGCCCGACACGAGGCGGTCCCTCAAGACCTGGACATTGAACCATGACCACGCCGCCGGAGCGACATCTGGTTCCTTGTTTCAAGACCTTCCGGAAATCGCGCGGGGAGCGAAGAGGCTCGATGTCAGGCAGCGAGACGCTTCCGGCCCTTGAGACGACGCGCCTTGAGGGTGGCACGACCGGCCCGTGTCTGCATTCGATGCCGGAAGCCATGTTTGCGCTTCCGACGTCGCACCTTTGGTTGGTAAGTCCTTTTCATCGCCAGCGATCCGTCGAGGGGGAAGGGAGCACAGGTTACGAAGTGTGCGGAAGTTATGTCAAAGTGTCCCCGTCACGATCGAAGACGTCGCACCCAGGCAACGGGCACCGGGTCCGCGAAGAATTCGGATGGGTCGCGAAAAGAACCCATGGCCCATTCCTCGTCATCTGGGGCCCAATCCGGCATGGCAATCTATGGAAAAACCATATACTACCTGGGGTTTTCTTGTGGATAGATGGGGCGATAGTCATCCACACCGTTGATTTCCGCGTTCTTGACGACCCCGTGACCCCGGGTCGATACTCGCCTGCCTGACCTTGGGAGCGCGATCGACTTCCCCTATCGCAACTGGATGACTGGACCGCTCTCGGTGACAACCTGGAAGACATCCCGGTGGGATGTTCACAGTCCTTTCCACAGATGTGGATGTGTCTGTGGATAACTCGATCGGCCTTGGAGGAGTGGTTCTTGACACAAACAAATACGGCGAACGACGGATGGAATCAGTTTCAAGACATTCTGAGGGCGGGTGCTTCCAAAGGGAATTGGGAGACTTGGCTGTCACGGATCGAGCCTGACTTTCAGGGACGCACCCCGGTTCTCACCGCACCCAGCGAATTCCATCTGAGATGGGTCCGCGACAAGCACGGCGATCTGATCGAGGACGCATTCAAGGAGATCTACGGGACCGATTCCCCACCTCGATACAAGGTCGTCGAGATCGACTTCACCGATCAACAACTCACTCTCGACCGTCACGACGGCGCCGAAGCGGAAGAAGAGACGCAGGATCGAACCGGCAAGGGATCCCCGTCGAATCTCTTCTCGCGGTACCGATTCGAGAGCTTCGTCGTCGGCCAGTCCAACCGCTTCGCCTGGGCAGCAGCCATGGCCGTCGCCGAACAACCCGGAGCTCACTACAACCCGCTCTTCATCTACGGCGCCGCCGGCCTGGGCAAGACCCACCTGTTGAACGCCGTCGGGCACCAGGCCCTCGAGATGTACCCCAACCTGGTGGTCCGCTATGTCTCCTCGGAGAACTTCCTCAACGATTTCATCGACTGCATCCGGCGTAAGCGGCCCGACGATTTCAAACACCGCTACCGCGGAGTCGACATCCTGCTTCTCGATGACGTTCAGTTCTTCGAGGGCAAGGAGCAGATCCTCGAGGAGTTCTTCCACACCTTCAACTCGCTCTATGAGTCGGGCAAGCAGATGGTCATCAGCTCGGACCGCCATCCCCGCAACCTGTCTTCCCTCGAGGACCGGCTCCGCAGCCGATTCGAGTGGGGGCTGCTCACCGACATCCAGCCGCCCGATGTAGAGACCCGCCTCGCCATCTTGAAGCGCAATGCGGAGTTCGCTCCGCGCCCGGTGCCCATCGACGTCCTCGAGCACATCGCAGGATTGGTCTCCGACAACATCCGTGAGCTCGAAGGAGCCTTGACCCGGGTCACCGCCTGGTCAGCGCTCAATCGGCGGGATATCGACCTCGAAACCGCGGAGCGAGTTCTCCGTGACATCGTCACCCCCGACGAGCCGATACCTCTGGGACCGGACACCATCATCCGGACCACGGCCACCGCCTACGGGTTCTCGGTCGAGGACGTGCTCAGCCCCAGCCGGCGCCAGCCCCTGGTCCTGTGTCGTCAGATCTCGATGTATCTCT
>JALYNX010000274.1 GCA_030772935.1 Actinomycetota bacterium
GCGGCGGGTGTCGGCGCTACGAGGGTTGCCACCTGCCACCTCGATGAGGGCGGCGTTGCCTTCGATCAACCCGATCACATTGCGGACGAGGGTCGTCTTACCGGCCCCATTTGGGCCGAGAAGTGCGACACACTCCCCCGAGTCGACAGTCAGATCGACTCCGGCGAGAGCCGTGAAGTCACCGTATCGGTGAACTAGACCTCGTACTTCGAGCAAATGTTCCATCTACTACCTCCTTTGCACTGATCATGCGGAACGACCGGTGCGACGGGTAGTGAGATCGATCACGAATTCGATGTGACAGATGTCATCCTGATCAAGCCAGGCCTTACAACCTCGGCCCTGGCGCCAATCACGCGAGCCGTCGAAATCGCCCTGACCAGTGTGTTCGGTGGAGCTGGGGGGACTTGAACCCCCGACCCCCTCGTTGCGAACGAGGTGCTCTGCCAGGCTGAGCTACAGCCCCTTGCGGGACCAGGATTCTACCGGCGGGCGATTCTCGACATTTTCTCAATGCACACCGTCACGCATCCGTGACGCCCTGCATTAGGAACGGGGTTTGGCCAGGTCCTGGCGGAGGCGCTCCTGCACCACGGTGGCGGTGAGGTCGGATCGGGAACGCTCGACGAGGGAACGTGCCACGTCGGTGGTCCGACGGAGGCCCGATGTCATCCCGTCGGGATAGTCCATCGACGCCAGCAGGTCCACGATCTCGTCCATGGCTTTCAATGCCGTCTCGGCCGAGGCCACGTCCCCGTCCCGCAGCAGGTCGAGCATCCGGCGCCGCAACTCACCAACCGCCTCCCCCAGCCCGTTGAGATAGGGCACCGGGTCGATCCCGAGCTCCGAGAACCCAGGAACCGGCTGATCCCTGAACAGAGCCTCGGTGATCCGGGCTTCGGCGTACTCCTTGGCGGCGTCGGCCACGAACCCGGCATGTAGAACATCCGGATGACCCGAAAGGGTGTCGGTGATCTCGCCGAGCAGGGTTCCCGCCTGTCCCACCAGCTTGCTCGCCTCGTCCCACTCGTTGCGATGCAGAGCACGGATCGCATTCGCTGAGGCCCGGATCACGAGGCGGGATCCGGTGTAGCTCTTCTCTCTGGCGACAAAACGCCCGTCCAAAATGGAACGGGCGTCTTCTACGAAATCGAACTCCATCGCGTCAGTTGGCGATGACCCGAACTTTTGGTTCCTCCCACTCGGGCCGTTCCGACACATGGCTGACCTTGAGTCGCCATTGACGACGCTGCTTCATCTGTGCCAGGGCAGCGACATAGAGGGCGATCAATGAATCGACGAAAAGGTGCAGCAAAAGCAGGGCCATCGAGTTCCGCCACAAGGCAAGCCCCGCGGTGACCAGAGCCAGGCCGACCAGGATCGCCATTGCCCTTCGCCTTCTCAGCCGGATCACGTCACGCTGGCCGACTTCGCCTTTGCTGTAAGGCCGTTTTTGCACATCGGCGATGAGGTGGGTCCACCGGTCGAACTCCTCGGTGGAGTTGAGAGGGGCGTTCTGTCGTTCGCCGAACACCGTAGGCAGGAGGTAGACGCTCCAAATAGCGGCTATTACCAGCAGGCCGACTATGACAGTTGTATCCATACCTGCGATCACTCCGTCCAGGTGTGAGCGTAGTGGCATGACCCACGCCCAATCAATGATTCAAATCCCTCTCCCAAGTGCCGGACCTCCCTCCGGACTTCTTCAACAGTCTCACCGACTCGACGGTCACACCGCGTTCCACTCCCTTGACCATGTCGTAGATGGTGAGGGCCGCGACCGATACCGCAGTCATGGCCTCCATCTCGACACCGGTTCGCCCCGAGGTGCGAACGGTAGCAAGCACCCGAATTCCATGCCCACTCGGCTCCAACCCGATCTCCACCCCGCTCAACGAGATCGGGTGGCACAGCGGTATGAGATCGGCAGTCTTCTTCGCTGCCGCAATCCCGGCTATCCGGGCCACAGCGGCGGCCTCGCCTTTGGGGAGATCACCGGCGAAGAACCGCGAAACCAGGCCATCCGACATGACGACATGGGCCTCGGCCACGGCCTCGCGATCGGTCACGTCCTTGCTTCCCACGTCGACCATGTGCACCTCGCCCGCCTCGTTGAGATGGGTCAGATCGGGTTCAGATTCCATCGGTCCACTCCCTCGACTCGGGGGCTTTGAACTTTTCGATGACCAGGTCTCCACCGGCCTCGACCACCGATGTGCCCCTCGGGACCACGGCGAAGACGTCCGCCAGGGCGGCCGCCGAGAGAACGTTCGACGCCTGGCCACCGGAGGACACGACAACCGGGCGCCCCGACTCGTTGCCCGTGACTCTCACCCTTACGAACACAGTCTTGTCCGGATCGGTGGCGAACCGCTCCCCGGCAACCGCCGAAGCCTGTTCGCGGAGGATGTTGGTCGCGCCCTGCATCCTCAATAGTGCCGGACGCAAGAACTGCTCGAAGGAGACCAGGACAGACACCGGGTTCCCGGGGAGCCCAAAGAAGAGTGCGTCACCCACCCTGCCGAAAGCAAACGGCTTGGCGGGCTGGATCGCGACCTGCCAGAACCCGACGGAGGTACTGCCCTCGAGCACCTTCTTGGTGACGTCGTAGTCACCCATGGAGACACCGCCCGTGGAAACGATCACATCCGCCGATGACCCGCTTTCGAGGGCCGCACTCAGGGCCGCCTCGTTGTCGGCGATGATGCCGAGATCGATCAACTCGGCTCCGGCGTCTTCGAGCAGCGCCTTGACCATGGGTCGGTTCGAGTCCCGGATCATCCCCGGCGCCAAGGGTCCGCTTCCCGGAGGAGTCAGTTCGTCGCCAGTTGACATGAACGCAACCCGGGGGCGCCGACGCACGAGCGGTGATGCGACGCCGATCGTCGCCAGCACACCAACGTGCATAGGGGTCAGCCGGGTCCCAGCTTCGAAGACGAGGCTGCCGAGTGCCACGTCGCCCCCCGCGGCTCGCACCGAGGTCCCGACATCGACCGCCGGGGTCACCGTCACCTGGTCGAGGCCACCATCGGTGTCCTCGATCTTGACGACTGTGTCGGCGCCGTCGGGCATGGGGGCGCCGGTCATGATCTTCAGCGCCTGACCGGAACTGACACCGGACCCGGCGACGAATCCCGCGGCGAGATCCCCGATGACCTCGAGAACTGCGCCCGGCTCCGCCACGTCGGCGCCCCGCACCGCGTATCCGTCCATGGCCGAGTTCTGAAAAGGGGGCACACTCTCCTCGGCAATCACATCCGAAGCGAGGACCCGCCCCGCCGAGTCCCAGATCGAGACCGGCTCCGCTCCCAGAGCCCCCACCATGCCCAAGACTTCGGAGCGGGCTTCCTCCAGCGACTTCACGACCCGGGCCAACCCTCCAGCCACGTCGTGAACTCTTCGCCGAACTGATCGGCACCGAGAACCACGGAGGCCTCGAGCAGTCCGAGCGGTGTCCCCACGTCGAGAAGATCGACATCAGCAACCCACCCCCGGAGACGCCCGGCTTTGCCCAATCCGTCGATAGCGTCGGTGAGCTGGATTTCCCCTCCACTGCCCGGAGGCGTCTTGTCGAGGAGCCCGAAGACTTCGGGAGTGAACAGGTAGCGGCCCACGAGCCCCAGCCGGGAGGGGGCTTCCTCGATCCCGGGCTTTTCGACTGCTCCCCCGAGAGCCAGGTAACCGTCCTCGACAGGTGACTCAGGGACCACCACGCCGTATTTGGAGAGGAACTCGTCGCTGAGCTGGCGAAGACAGACGACTGAGATCGAACCGTCGCTGCTGCCGGCGGCTAGCGATCTCAGAACATCGCCACCGGGCCGCACGATGTTGTCGGCCAGCAGACAAAAGAATGGTCGGTCACCCACCACGTCTGCCGCCTCATTGACCGCATGACCCAGGCCCAAGGGCTCCTCTTGGACGATGGGGCGGAGCATGATCTCCTCCAACCCGGGAAGCGGTCCCTCGAGATTGAAATGCTGTGCCACCAGATGACCCACGTCGAGGTCAACGATGACCACGGCCTCCTTGGCGCCGGCCCGGGCTGCCTCCTCCACCGCGTATTGGATAGCTGGGCGGTCGACCACGGTGAGCAGCGCCTTGGGGACCACACGGGTGGCCGGACGCATCCTGGTCCCTCGTCCCGCGGCCGGGATAACCGCCACGTCGATCGTCATGTCGTCACCTTGTGCTCCCTGCCGGCGGCCATGCGTTTGATGTTCCCCCGGTGCCGCCAGACGATGAGGGCGATGATCAGGCCGACCCACACCAGTGAGGCGCCCTCGACACCCTGCCACATCAGGATCGGAATCGTTAAGACCAAGATCACGAGGGACCCTATCGACGCTGTCTTGGTCAACTTCACGATCACTCCCCAAAGTGCCACCTCGATCACTGCGGCCAGGGGCACCGTGAACAACAGGACCCCGGCCCCGGTGGCGACCCCCTTGCCGCCCTTGAACCGGTGGAAGATTGGATAGCAATGCCCGATCACCGCGGCCAGCCCGGCCGCAAAGGCCCATTGGCCCATCGGTTCAGGGACGCCTGAGGCCACCATCCCCATCGCTGCGCCCACGGTTCCCTTCAACATGTCCCCGATGAGAACCATGGCGGCCGGCACACGTCCCAGGGTCCGAAGCACATTGGAGGTTCCCGGGTTGCCACTCCCCGCCTGGTGAATGTCGACGCCGTGCATCCGGGCGACGATCACCGCGAAATCGATGCTTCCCACGACATAAGCCGCTACAAGCGCAAGGGGGATCGCCAGACCAGTCACAACGGGTGCGATCATATTGCCCACGCCGGAATGGAAGATGGCCCCTCGCGGTTGTACGATCGCAGTCGACCCCCTTTCCAGCGGTCAGATCTCCATGCCTACCTACGAATACGTCTGCAAACAGTGCGGCGCAATCATCGAAAAGGTCCAATCCTTCTCGGAGAAGCCGCTGCGTCGGCACGAGGAGTGCGGGGGCGATCTTCAGAAGGTGTTCCACGCCCGAGGGATCGTGTTCAAGGGCCCCGGCTTCTACAGCACCGACGCCCGCGCCTCGTCGAACGCGTCGAACAAGGGCGAGGGGTCCAAGGGCAAGGACGGAAAGACCAAGGAAGGGTCGAAGGCCAAAGAGGGATCCGGCACCAAAGAGGGATCGGGGACCAAGGATGGGTCGGGTTCTTCATCGAAGGAGCCCTCCACCTCGTCTCCCACCTCGTCGACTTCCAGCGACTGACGGTCAACCCTCTTCCGACCGCCTGGTCGCCCCCGTACGGTCGGAGGGTGATCTGGTTACAGACACCACCGTGGGGGCGCTGGATCGCCGCGGGGCTCATAGTCCTCGGTGCCCTTTGGATCGAACTCCGGCCCGACCCATCGGTCGAACATCCTTTCGCCACGGAGCAGATCGTCGCCGGCGCGGAGATCGGTGACTGGAACACCCGGCCCCAACAGGTGCCCGACGGGATGTTGGAGCCGGTCAACGTCGAAGGCGTGGCGCTGACCTACATCGCGCCCGGCGAGCCCATCCTTGCTTCTTCCATTGGAGAGCGCGCCGAGAAGGTCCCGGAAGGCTGGTGGTCGATCGAGGTCGCGCTTCCGGCTGGTGCTGCGCCAGGTGACAAAGCAGAGATGGTCCTCCTCGACAGCGGGTCGACCGTGCCGGCCGTGGTCGTGACCGGGGCCGCTGACGACCCGCTGGGCTCGGGTCTCGGCAGCATCGCCGTCTCCGCGGAGCACGCTGCTGAGGTGGCAGCCGGGGTGGTCAACGGCAGAGTCGCAGTCATGATTGCCACCGGATGAGCGTTACCGTGCCGCCGTGCTCGCCGCTGTCATATGGGGACTCATCCAGGGCGTCACCGAGTTCCTCCCGGTTTCCTCGGACGGCCATCTGGTGGTCATTCCCGCATTCCTCAACAAGTTCGGCTTCGACGTGCAACCACCAGAACTGGCTACAACCGCCGTCCTCCACCTGGGGACGTTGGTCGCGATGTTTGTCTACTTCCGCCACGATCTGGCGCGCGTCATTCGCTTCCGGACCGATCCCGAGGGGCGGCGCATTGCGTTTCTGGTGGCGATCGGGACCATTCCGGTCGCGATCATCGGGCTGCCACTGGCCACCGAGCTCAATACGTTCCAGACGACAATCTCCAACGTGGGATGGGCCCTGATCGGCAACGGGGTGATCCTCTTCCTCGGCTACAACCTTGCTTCCGGGACGCGACGCATCATGGACATGCGGGTGCCCGACGCCGTCCTCATCGGACTCGCACAGGCCCTGGCCCTGATCCCGGGGATCTCGCGATCAGGCACCACGATTGCGGTGGGTAGCGGACGAAAGATCGAGCCACTGGAAGCCGCTCGCTACTCGTTCCTGCTCGGGATACCGGCGATAACGGGGGCCGGATTGTTGGAGCTCTATCGGGTCTCGGATGCCGGGGGCTTCGAACCGGTGTTGCTTCTGGGGGTCCTGGTCGCCGGAATCACCGGCTACCTGGCCATTGCCTGGCTGATGGCCTCGCTGAAACGGTTCGGCCTGCTCCCCTTCGCCATCTACTGCGTGGTGCTCGGAGCGCTGACGGTCATCTACTTCTGAAATATTCCGGCCGACTTCGCCCTCGGCCAACCCTCAGCCCGACGGACCAAGAACCTTCGCGCCCACTCAGCCTCAGGCGAACAGACGCCGGTCGGCCGGGGCTGCCGCTCCGTGGTCAAGGCCGGACCGTCAAAGCACGCTTTCCAGGCCGAGGTGCACCCCGGGCTCGAGGCCGCCAATCTTGCGTATGGCCAGGAGGGCGCCAGCCGCAAACGACTGGTAGTTGGTCGACATGTGCTCGATCGACAGCACTTCACCGGAGTTGGACAAAGCCACTTCCTGTTGTGAGATCAACCCGGGAAGACGCAGGGAGTGAACCCGGACCCCCTCGACCGATGCGCCCCGCGCCCCCGCCACCAGCTCAGCGGAGCCCTCGGTTGACGTTCCCCCCGCCGCGGAAACCCCCATCGCCGTGGCCAGGGCGGTTCCCGATGGAGCGTCCGGCTTGGTCGAGCTGTGACGCTCCACGATCTCGACGCTTTCGAAATGGGGGGCCGCCTCGGCGGCGAATCTCATCATGAGCACGGCACCGATCGAGAAATTGGGCACCACCAGACATGGTGGTCCGTCGCTTCCCCACATCTCGCGGAGACTCGCCAGACGATCCGGGGTGAACCCCGAGGTTCCGACCACGACCGCCTGGCCAGCCGAACGCCAATGAGCGAGGTTGTCGAGAACCACGTCGGGATGAGCCGTCTCCACCACCACGTCACCCTCCAGCGAGGCAGGGTCGCCGCTCACACTCAACCCGTGAAGCGATTGGCCGGCCCGGTTCGGATTGAACAACCCCGCCAACTCGAGGTCGTCGGCGGCGAACACCGCCTCGGCGATCGCAGTCGCCAGCTTC
>JALYNX010000275.1 GCA_030772935.1 Actinomycetota bacterium
CCCTCTGGGAGACCAGCCCTTCGGGACTGGAGTCCGAGCAGGGTCGATAGCCCCGAGAGGGTAGAGGTTTCGGCCAACACTCCCTCGGGGTTTTTCGCGTCCGGAGCATCATCCTGCCGGGCGGATCGGCGTCAGCCGTGGGGCAACGGCTCCCGGGCCAAGGTGACCATCGTGATGTCGTCTTCCTGCTCCCACGCTGGGCCAACGAACCGACTGTGGGACTCGAGGGCGGCGCTGACGAGGTCGCCGTTGGCTCCACTGAGTGCGTGGCGAAGTCGCTCCGTCCCATACATGTCCCCATCCGGGGCATGTGCCTCGGCGAGACCGTCACTCGTCAGGACCAAGCTGTCGCCAGGGGAGAGGCGGCCTTCGACCTCCTCATAGGGCATGTCGGGCATCAACCCCAGCGGCATCCCACGGGCCATGATCTCCACGATCCTGTCGTCTGTACGCCGGTACGGCAGGTTGTGCCCAGCGTTGGCCAGCGCCATCGAACCGGTCGTTGGGTCGATCATCGCCAGAAGACAGGTCACGAACATTCCTGAAGGAATGTCAGGTTGGATGCGGTCGTTGACCTCGGCCAGCACATCGCCAGGGGGGCGGCCGGTGCCGGCTGAGACCCGGAGCAACGTGCGACAGGTTGCCATTACCAGCGCCGCCGGTATCCCTTTGTCACTGACGTCGCCGATGATGACGGCGAGCCGCCCATCGGGGAGCTCGAGCCAGTCATAGAAGTCGCCCCCCACCTCTCGCGCGGGTCGGTAGAAGGCGTCGAAGACCCAGCCTTCTACTTCGGGAAACCCGTGAGGAAGCAAGCCTTGTTGGATCTTCCTGGCCAACTCGAGTTCATGGGTGGCGCGCTCCCGATTCTGAGCCTCCTTCTCCCGGACCCGGACCTCGTAGGCGAGTTGGAGCGCCGGTCCAGCAGACTGTGCGAGCCGATCGAGAAGTTCGAGGTCGAGCGTGGAGTACCTCGAATCCGACGCTCTATGGCCCAGGTCGAGGACCCCGGTCAGCGATCCGCCCGCCACCAACGGCACGACCACCGATGTCCCGTTTGACCCGAACGGTTCCAGCCCTGCGCTGGGTGCCACCGAAGCGAGATCGACGGCTACACCGGAGCCAAGTGCCGCCTTGGTGGCATCGGAGAAGGGTCCAGTGTGGAGGCGAACCGATTTGGGGCGCAGTGCCTGTCGCACGACGGAGACCAGTTCCGCTTCGAGAGTCGCCGGGTCGACGAGGCGGGCCGCCTCCGCGGCAAAGAGGGCGATCACCCGCCGAGCGTCGTAGCGCTCGCGATAGAACCGTCGGTCCACGGCTCGCTGCACCCGTCTCCGCAGGGGCTGGAACGCGAGCACCAGACAGGTACCGAGGGCAACGCCGGCTGCCCCTCCGCCCCATCCATCGATGGCGGCATCCAGCTCAACTCCCGCCACCCGAGCGACCCCTGCGGCAACCGCCAGGAAGCCGATGCCGACCATTGCGGTGACGGTTCCATATACGAGGGCCCGGTTCACCAAGAGATCCAGGTCGAAGAGCCGGTGACGGACGATGGCGAAGGAGACCGACACCGGGAACAGGAACACCGCCAACGTCAAGAGCAGCAAGAGGTTGAGGGCATAGACGGCCGTCAGCCGTGGAGTCACGACCACGAGGTCGAGGGCGTCGGGCCTGAGCTCTGGCTGCAGCACCCAAAGCAACACGAACGCGCCGAGCGCCGCGATCAGAGAGAGAACCACAGGCTTGCTTGCCTGGGCCAGTGGTGATTCTCGACGGCGGATCAGTTGGGCAGCGATGGCGCCCGATGGCAAACCCACCAACCAGCTGACTTGGAGCGCAACTGGCCAACTGCTCACGTCGAGTCGGCCCGAGGGGAAGACGAGAGCGAGAATCCCACTCACTGCTGCGGCTCCGACCAGCCATCTGGTCCATCGAGGAGTCCACCGACCGTCGGGAAAGGTGCCGAGGAACGCGAGAGTGGCGATCCCTGCGAGAGAGCCCCAGAATCCGAGGAGAGCGCTCGGGGTTATGGACCCGACCACGACCGCGATCGTCGAACCCCCAGGCAGGAGGTGCAATGGCGCAAAAAGGCTCGCCCCAAGCCCAGCCAGAGTCACTGCGGCCAGTGGTGCCCGGTTGGAAGCACTGCGCCGCCCGATCAGCAGGAGGGCCAGCCCGAGAAACACCGCGACTCCAAGCACGTGGAGCGCGCGTTGAGCAGCTTGCACTGTGTCTGGGTCGAAGAGGACAGCGAGCTCGCTCTCGATTTGGTGATCTACCGCCGCCGGGCCCTGGGCCATCAGACCGGAGGGGGGATCACTGAAGAGGGCGACCATCGACGCCAGCGTGACG
>JALYNX010000276.1 GCA_030772935.1 Actinomycetota bacterium
CGCTCCCGTCCCTGGAGCTTTCGGGCGCCTCTGACGAAGCCGAAACCTGCGCTCGTGGTCCCCAACCCATAACCGAGAAAACCGGCCGCCTCACCAGCCTGCGGGAAGATCAGGGTCGCCGCGCCACAGCAGATCATGATGACGTAGAAGAGCGATACCACCGGGTGCTGGCGGATATAACGCCCAATCGGGCCTTGCGCACTGATGATCGGGGAGACTCCCACCAACACCAATCGGCACTTTGTCCGAGAACCTGTACGTTGCCCGACCCCGGTGAGTCAGCCGAGAGACGAAAGACCTTGCTCCAGCAGGCGTTTGAAGCCTCGTTCGTCGAGAATCGGGATCCCCAGTTCTTCGGCCTTCTTCGACTTCGAGGCCCCAGGGGAATCTCCGACGATCAGGGCTGTCGTCTTTCCCGAAACCGAGCCCGCGGCCTTCCCGCCTCGCTGTTCGATGGCGGCTTGGGCTTCCTCACGGCTGAACCCGGGAATAGTCCCCGAGACCACGAACGTGGCCCCTGCCAGGAGATCTGAGGAGACACTTCGATCCACCTCGTCCTCGAGACGGACTCCGGCCTCGCCCAGCTTCTTGACCAGTGCCTGATTGTCCGGGTCCGCGGCCCAAGTCGCGACACCGCTGGCGATCACCGGGCCGATCCCTTCCACAGCCGAAATGTCCTCTTCGCCGGCAGCCATCAAGGCGGGCAGCCCTCCGAAGTGACGAACCAGCAGACGGGCGACTGTTCCACCGATATGACGGATCCCGAGAGCAGTGAGGAGCCGGGCGACCGGCCGATCCTTGGCCGCTTCTATCGCTCGCTTCAAGTTGGCCACCGAGATCGCTCCCCAGCCTTCGCGCCCCAGCAGCTGATCGGGGTCGAAGATGAAGATGTCGGCGGGGTCGGAGATCATCCCCTCGGAGAGCAGGAGATCGATGGTCTTGTAGCCCATGTGCTCGATATCCATCCCGCCCCGGGAGGCGAAATGGAACAGCCATTCCCGAACCCGTGAGGGGCAGGTGTACCCACCGGTGCAACGGGCGACGGCCTCGCCCTCGATTCGCACGATCGGATTCCCACAGAACGGGCACTTCGAAGGCATCTTCCACACCTTCTCCTTGCCGGTGCGGGCGGCGAGAACAGGACCGACCACCTCGGGAATCACATCCCCCGCCCGACGGACAACGACCTGGTCTCCGATGCGCACGTCCTTGAGAGCCACCTGGTCCGCGTTGTGCAATGTGGCCAGGCCGACCGTGGCGCCTCCCACGAACACCGGCTCCAGGACTGCGAACGGGGTGGCCGCGCCGGTGCGGCCGATGTTGATCCAAATGTCCTTGAGAGTGGTGACCTGTTCTTCCGCCGGAAACTTGTATGCGATTGCCCACCTCGGAGCCCGCGAGGTGAACCCGAGACCCTCCTGCTCGGATAGCGAGTTGACCTTGATCACCACCCCATCGGTTTGGTACCCAGTCTCGTGACGCCCCTTCTCGGCTTGGGCCACATAGTCGAGAACCGCTTCGATGCTCTCCAACTCTTGACTCGCCGGGTTGGTTCGGAACCCGAGATCTTGGAGATATCGAAGCGTGTCGGCATGGGACTCGAACACCGGGCCGCCGTCCACCAATCCGAGCTGATAGACCCAGATGGCGAGGTTGCGGCCAGCTGTCATGGCCGGGTCCTTCTGACGCACCGAGCCTGCAGCTGCGTTGCGCGGGTTGGCGAACATCCGGTCCCCTGCTTCGGCCTGGCGGCGGTTTAGCTCTTCGAATGCCGCCTCCGGCATATAGACCTCGCCGCGGACCTCGAGAGTGGCCGGCGGGTTCTTGTCGCGGAGCTTGAGCGGGACCGACTTGATGGTCCGGAGATTGGCGGTGACGTCTTCGCCGGTCACGCCGTCGCCCCTGGTGGCGCCGGTGGCCAACACCCCGTCTCGATAGGTCAAGACAACGGCCAGCCCGTCGATCTTGAGCTCGGCGACATAGCCCTGCGGCGGCCGGCCCATCTGACGTTCGATCCGCAGTTCCCAGGTCTCGAGGTCCTCCCGGGAAGCGGCATTGTCCAATGAGAACAACGGCCGAAGATGACGAACCGGCTGAAACAGGACACCGATCGGCGCCCCCACCCGCTGGGTCGGGCTATCAGCGGTGACCAGCTCCGGGTGCTCTTCTTCGAGCCGCTTCAGCTCGGCGATCAGGGAATCGAACTGGGCGTCAGAGATGGTCGGATCGTCGAGAACGTGATAGCGGTAAAGATGCTCGTTGACCTGGGAACGGAGCTCTTCGATTCGAGATTGATCGTCCGACATCGAAACTGACGTTACCGACGACCGGTCACACGAACGTCTCGGCGATCAAAGCGCCCCCCAGGACCCGATCGCCCTCGTAGAAGGCCACAGTCTGCCCGGGCGCGACTGCCTGCTGGAGGTCGCCGAAGATCAGACGATCACCGTCCAACACCGCGGGCACCGGTTCGCCGTGCGCCCGGTACTGGGCCATGACCTGGCCTCGGCCTTCCCCGTCCGCTGTCCACACGACCTGGGAGAGCTCCGCGCCGGAGACTCCGAGCTCGGCTCGCCGGCCGAGGACGACGGTCGATGTGGCCGGCTCGATCCTCACCACGAACCGGGGCTCACCCACGGCAACACCCAGCCCTCGGCGTTGCCCGATCGTGAACCCGGCAATCCCTTCATGGCCCCCGAGCTCGTGACCATCGGTATCGACGAGAGCGCCGGGCACGAATGCCTCGGGCGCCGTCTTGGAGAGGAAGGCCCGGTAGTCACGGCGACCGACGAAGCAGATGTCCATCGACTCCGGCTTGTCCGCGGTTCGCAGTCCCAATGAAGATGCCATCGAGCGAACCCCGGGCTTGGTCAACTCCCCTACCGGGAAACGGGCACGAGACAGCTCGCGCTGGGTCAGCATGGAGAGGACGTACGACTGGTCTTTGGCTCGATCCGCCCCCCGGTGCAGGGTCCAATCCCGGCCGTCGAAACGGCTCCGGGCATGATGGCCCGTGACCAGAACGTCGCTTTCGAAGTCGTCGAGTCGGCGCAGCAGCCGGTCGAATTTCACCGTGCGGTTGCACTCGATGCAGGGATTGGGAGTTCGACCCGAGACATAGTCGCTGATGAACCGGTCGACTACCCCGTCCCGGAACTCGGTCGTGTAGTCCAACACGTAGTAGGGGATATCGAGCTGGCCCGCCACCCTTCGAGCGTCTTCGGCATCCGACACGGTGCAACAGCCTGCAGTAGGGGCCTCGCCGTTGGGCCCCGACCACATCTTGAGGGTCACGCCGACCACATCGTGACCGGCATCTCGCATCAACGCGGCCGCCACCGACGAGTCGACGCCCCCGGACATCGCCACCAAGGCCCTCACCGGAGCTGACCCACCAGATCGGCCACGATCTCGGCCGCTTCATCGGCCTCCTCGAAGGTGCTCGGCCAACCGAAGCTGAAACGAACGCTCTCCCGGGCCTGCCCCGGAGTCAGCCCCATCGCCTCCAGAACGTGGGAGACCTCCGACGCCCCGGACTGGCACGCCGATCCTGCCGAGGCCGCGATGCCGGAAAGGTCCATGCGCACCAGCAGGGTCTCGTTGAGGACCCCAGGGAACCTGACGTTGAGATGCTGTGGTGAGCGCCGATTCTCCGGGGTGTTGACCACCAGTGCCTCGATCCCAGCCGTCAGTCTCTTCTCGAAGTCGTCACGGATCTGACTCACCCGGTGCCGGAAGTCCTCACGATTTCCAAGGGCCATCTCCATTGCCATGGCCATACCCACGACTTGGCCCACATCGTGGGTGCCCGAGCGTCGTCCCAGTTCCTGGCCTCCACCGTGCTGCACCGGCTCGAGGGTCGTCCCATCGCGCACGTAGAGAAGACCGACCCCCTTGGGGCCCCCGAACTTGTGGGCGGTCAACGACATGAGATCGACCCCGAGCGTCGAGACATCGATCGGCTCGGAGCAGAACGCCTGCACCGCGTCGGTGTGCACCAGCACCTCAGGATCGCGGCTCTTCACTGCCGCTGAGATAGCAGCAAGGTCCTGGATGACACCGGTCTCGTTGTTGAGCACCATCACCGAAACGATGGCGGTTTCAGGATCCATCGCCGCCACCAATCTGTCGATATCGACCCGTCCCTGGCCGTCGACCCCGACCAACGTCACCGGCATCCCCATCCGCTTCACGAAGTCGCTCGTCTCGAGCACAGCCTCGTGCTCGGTGGCAACGGTGACCACTCCGCGGCGCGGGCTCCCGTTGTACACCGCTCCCTTGAGGGCGAGATTGTCCGATTCGGTGCCACCGGAGGTGAGGACGATCTCCAGGGTGTGGGCGCCGATGGCAGCAGCGATGGTCTCCCGGGCCTCCTCGAGGGCATTCTTGGCGCGCCGCGACACGCTATGGATCCCGGAGGAGTTGCCGAACTCAACATCGGTATAGGGCCTCATGGCATCCCATACCCCGGGACGCATCGGGGTGGTCGCGGCGTGGTCGAGGTAGATCACAGACCTGGATTGTCGCAGGAAGCGGAGCCTGTTCGAGTCCGGAATACCCTCTACACCTTGCTTCAGCGGCTAGTCATCGAAATTCCGGCACCGCCCGATCGGGTCTGGGCGGAACTGGCCGACCTCGGCTCACATCATCATTGGATGGCCGACGCCCTCGACATCAGATTCGACGGACCGCAACGGAGCGGGGTTGGAACCCGGATTCGGGTTCCAACCCGAATCGGACCGTTTCGCACCACCGATTTGATGACCGTGACCGAATGGGAGGTGGGAAGAGCGATGGCAGTCGACCATGAAGGGAGGATCTCCGGCTCCGGCCGATTCTTCCTCGAACCCGCCGTAGACGGAACCCGTCTCATCTGGTCCGAGGAGCTTCGATTCCCGTGGTGGCTCGGGGGAGGGATCGGCGCTTGGGTCGCCGGACCGATCCTGAGACGGATCTGGCGGAAGAACCTGAGCAGGCTGGCGGCGCGGGTCCTCAACGACCCTTGAAGTCGGCCGGCCGCTTCTCGATGAAGGCGGCCACGCCCTCGCGGGCATCTTCCGACCCGAAAGCCGTCTGAAACGCGGCGCGCTCGACCTGGAGGCCCTCATCCACCGGCAGGCCGAACCCCAGATTCATCGCCCTCTTGGCGGCGGCGATGGCACGAGTGGCCTTGGTGGACCATTCGGCAGCGTCTGCGAGCGCCAGGTCCAGGACCTCCCCGGGAGCCGCCACCTTGTCGGCGAGACCGGTGGCCAGAGCTTCCTCGGCCCCGATCTGTCGACCGCTCAAGACCATCTCCTTGGCGCGTTGGTAGCCGACGAGGCGTGGCAACCGCTGGGTGCCTCCGGCTCCGGGGATGATCCCGAGCAGGATCTCGGGCTGGCCGACCAGGGCGTCGGTGGCCAGGTAACGAAAGTCGGCGCCCATCGCCAGCTCCAGCCCTCCTCCCAGGGCGTACCCGTGGACGGCGGCAATGGTCGGCTTCTCCAGACTCTCCAGGGTGGCGATCGCCTCCTGAAGAGTCCAGGCTGTCCTCTCCTGAACCCCGGCCTCGAAGGCGGCCTGGAAACCCTTGATGTCGGCCCCAGCTGCGAAATGGGGCTGCCCGGTCACCACCACGGCCCGGATCTCGGGGGCGGCGCAGGCTTCGAACGCCGACTTGAGCTCGGCAGCCACTTGTTCGGAAAGGGCATTGACCGGGGGCCGGTCGAGACGGACCATGGCCACGACGCCGTCAATGGTCACCTGGACGTATTCCATGGGCCGAGGCTATACGTGGCTTGTCCCCCTGCGGAGCGGGAGACCGCCCCAACCCCCCTTCGACGCAGCCGGCGGC